>JBFRWJ010000344.1:0-10134 GCA_051439525.1 Spirulina sp.
CGGCTAGCGATAGGTATAGGAATCTTTTTGACTTTTCCAATCCGCAAAAGCGCGAACATCTTCATAAGAAAAGAAAACAACGGGGTGCTGATTTTCTCCTTCAGGATAGTTCTTGTTTTTCCATAAATAGGGTTGAACTTCTGTATAAGGATGAACGAGAAATCCTTGTTTTTGGTACTCGGTTTCGGAGATTTCGGGGGGACGATAGCCAGTCTCTTTGACAAAAGTTTGATAATCTTCATTGGTAATTAAATTGCGACCGATACAAAAGTTCGGCAGGAAAGTGGTTTGGCGAGAAGGTTCACCATCAAACCAACGTTTTTGGCGCAATAATTTCTCTTCTTGGGGAACATATTCAGGAGTTTTAGCCGCAGCGATCGCAGAAATTTTGTAAGCATAATCTCGTTCGGCGCGATCGCTACCCGAGATGAATTCTCCCTCGGGAATGAGGATAAATTCGCCATCGTCGCCACAATCCACACTCGTTTTTTCCGACGGTCTTTGAGACTGACAATTGCTTAAAAGAAGCAGGACGAATGCAATGCTAATAAGTTTGTTCATAGCGATCGGGTAAGGTCAAGAGCCAAAAATAAAAACTAATTCAAGATGCCATTGTCGATCGCGATCGCGGATAATTTTAATCTCTTTGATAAACTCTCGAAAATAAAAACGACGTTCGGATTCGGATAAATCTAACCAAAATTGAGGAAAGGAGATTTCCTGCGCGATCGGTTGCAAGTTATCGGGAGGAAGTTGAGCGATGTTTTGTTGCAAGCGAGCCAGTTCTGCCCGCAGTTTATAGCGACGCAGTTCGGCAGTTTCTGCATCGAGAATGCCTTGTGTTTGCAAGTCGGGGAGTTGCTGAAGAATGGCTTCTTTTTTTGCCATTTCTGACGCGATCGCAGTTTTGGGATTGAGTCCTGCGGGGGTATACAAGCGAGCGATCGCGAGGGGTAATTGCTGACAGATTTGCGCGATCGTTGCTTGTAAAACCTCTTGATAGGGAATCGCCTTACATTTCTGAGGACAGCTTACGGGGCGCAAATATAAGTATTCTTTTTTGTTTCGGCGAGCGGTAACGCGAGTAATCGTTTGATGAGAGCCACATTCGCTACAGATGGTTAACCCGGCAAGAGAACGGGGCGCGCTGGCGGTACGAGAGGGCAAGCGACTATTCCGGCGCAATAAGCGATCGATTTGGGCGGCTTCCTCCCGGGATAAAATGGCGGCATGGGTATTGGGAATAATATCTCCGTTGTGATATTGGGTATCGCCGCGATAAATTGGGTTAGTGAGCCAACGACGACCGGTTGTGACGGAAATTTTTTTCCCGTATTTCTTTTCGAGGTAGCGAACGGCTCCTCTTAAAGAACCGTACAGTACATAATGCTCGAAAAAATCTTTGACCACCGGAGCTGTCGAACGATCTAAAATATAACGATCTTTGCCCCGTCGATACCCATAAGCGGCTTTACCGGGCGGGGGAAGGGCTTTGAGGCGATTGCGGGCGTGACCTTGACGAATGCGGCGACTGTCGCGATCGCGCTGAATTTCTGGCAAGATGGTACAGAGGCGATCGCTAGAGGAGGCTAAGATTTCGGCAGTTTGATAATTCTGTTCGGTGGCAATAATTTTAATTCCCCTCTCTTCGATTTGCGTGACAATGTTAACGATCGCTTCGAGGGTGTCGCCCAGTTCCTCCAAGCGGCGTAACAAGAGATAATTGGGGGGGTCGTGTTGGCAGTCTTGCAAGAGTTGTTGGAGTTGAGCGCGATCGCCTAAATCTCGATAAACGCCATCTATCTCTAACCCCCAAATCTCTGCCTCGGGAGTCTCTTCGATGGCGGGATCGACATAGGTATAGGCAACGATTCTCACGAATTTTCTCGCTTCAGTGCGCTAATTGGTTAATTTCTATGACATTGCCATCGGGATCTTGAATAAAAATGGCCGCACGACCGGAAGAACTCTCTTGCATCGGCCAATTTTCCCCTTGCAATCTTTGCTTGAGTTCGTCCAAATTATCGACATTAAAGGCAATATGGGGATTCCGCCCCCATTTGTCGCGATTGTAGATGTACCCCGCAAATTCGGCGTTGACAATTAAGTGAATTTGATAATCTCCCACTTGATACCACGCCCCGGGAAATCTTAACGCTCTTTCCACCGGAGGGAGATGCAAAATTGTCCCGTAAAAATATTTAGCGCGATCGAGATCGGAGACGAGGAGGGCAGTATGCAAACATTGAGTAATTTCCATAACCGAACATGGGAAATAGACAAACTCGAATTCTACTTTACCAAATCGTGATAAAGTAGAATTTGAGCTTTATTTCTTGGCCATTTGCGGGTAAGCTAGGATTATTCCCATTTTGAAACGCTTGGTTTTCGCGCTTGTCAATGGGAAATAGCCAACCAACCAGGTCAAAGGAATGTCACAAGATTGAACCGCGATGCGACGATCGCAGTCTGCTGACGCTAGGATCTAAATCATGCTATCCAATCACGCTATGGGATTACGCTGGGATAAAACCTAATTTTGAAGCCTAATTTTGAAGCCTAATTTTGAAGCCTAACTGTAAAAATTTGGCTTTAATGATTAGCAATAGCAAGAGGGGGTTTGGTGGTTTTCTTTTGTGTAACTTGGGGAGCGATGGTTCTCAAACTGGGGAAAAGAAAGTGATTTTCTTCTACGTATTGAGCACCAAATAATCCCTTTTCTGCCCAAAAATAACGATCTGTGGTATGTTCGTTCCGTTTTACGATTAATAAAGCGGGAGGAACAATGCCTCGCGAAGAAATGTATTTACGGGCGGCAGTTACGGGTTTGTCCTCACCACTCTCGAGATTGTGTTGGGGGACTAGCTCCAAAATTTTGCGCCCTTCTTGACGACGGCGGCTTTTACGTTTGCGTTTTCTGGCCAATCTACTTACCTCCTCTTCTCGAACTCAAGTTTTCAGTCTGGGTTTGTAATCGTAGCTACAAAACCGTGGCTAGTATATCTGCTTTTTTCAAAAAAATCAAGGGGTTTTGCCAAAATAATAAGTTTTTGCGAATCGAGTTGATAGTTTGGCGGTTTCAAATGGGGGTTCTTGCCCATATTTTATAGGAGTTTAGATTGTACCGCTCCGCATGACTAAGAATAAGTCAAAACGCCCTCGATATAAAGGTTGGCAAATATAATCGAGCCATAAGATAGGCTGAGGCATTGCCTCATCAATTGCACGGGCTTGGCTTTACTCGTCGATCGCCGATCTCGTGAGTTTAAACCCCGATCTTTTTATCCAAAACCACTCTATAATGATTTTTGCTCTTATCGAAGCCATAAACACATTTGGAGCATTTCCCAAAGGAAGGCTCTAGACTGGGTTGTCTAGGTACGATACGATCGCATCAACAAGCAAACGATTTGTCCAAACTGCCCAAATTTTATCATTTTTTAATAAAATTAACAAGAGGGAGATGGGAAATTATTGGGGGATTGTCCTTAATGGGAAAAACGGGAATGGGATGAAGATGTCTGAGGCCGAGTAGAAAGAGGGATGCCCATCTTGACTCGGCGATCGCTTGTTGTTGTTGGGATCGTCATGTTGGTTAGACCGAGTTCGGAATTTATGGCGCTGTGTCAAGCTCAGGTTTATGTCTTAGTCCAAGGATTGGGAGCAGCTTGGTGCGCGGTTTATCTCACGGAAAAATGGGTAGAAGGGAGCAATCCCAATCTCCTTCCCGTGATAGTGTACCCAGAAACGAGCATCGTTCGCTATTCTGGGGAGCAACCCGAGGATTGGAGGACTCAAGGGGAAACGCGAGATCGCGCGTTTCCCCTCTATCTCCCTCAATCGCCGCGATCGCTCCAAGGGACGACGGATAAAATTGCCGATCGCCCTCCGGAAAGCGAGTTTGTGCAACCGGAAAGTCCGGTTAAGGATCTTTGGGGAAAACGGCAACTCATGTTACCTCTTTTATATGAAGAGGAAGTTTTGGGCGTATTGGTGGCACGGAGAGACGATCGCGAATGGGAAGAGCGGGAATTAACGCAAATCGAACATATCGTGCAGACTTTGGCGATCGCCAGATTTCTCGATCGCCAGCAGGTTTGGTCAAAAGAACAACTCTTGCAACAGCAGCGCCATATTGCCGCACAACGCGATCGCTTTGACGATCTGCTGCATCAGTTGCGCAACCCCCTCACGGCATTGCGAACCTTTGGCAAGTTACTGCTGAAGCGATTCCTACCGGGGGATAAGAATCGTGAAGTTGCGGAAAATTTAATTCGCGAGAGCGATCGCTTGCAAGCGCTTCTCAAACAATTTGACGTTTATCTCGATGAGATGGGTCGAGATGCCGCAGCATTAGCACCTCCTTCTTCCCAGACACTCTTACTGGAAAACAATTCAACTTCTCCCCTCTCTCTTCTCCCAGAAGCTCGCTTAAATATTGAAACTTTAGGTATTTCCGAGGTATTAAATCCCTTGCTCCAATCGGCAATGGCGATCGCCAGCGATCGAGGATTGGTTTTTTCTGCGGATGTTCCCCAAGACTTGCTCCCCATTCAAGCCGATGCCAATGCCTTGCGGGAAGTGTTAAATAATATCCTCGACAATGCCCTTAAATATACTCCCCCCGGGGGTCGAGTGACCGTAGAAGCTGGGTTGGAGCATGAGAATGGCCTTTTACAAGGGGTTGCCATTGGCGACACGGGATATGGCATTCCCGAGGGCGATCGCGATCGCATTTTCGAGCGTCACTATCGGGGGATACAGGAGGAAGGAGAAATTGAGGGGACGGGGTTGGGTTTGGCGATCGTCAAAGGGTTAATCGAACAAATGCACGGGTTTATTGAAGTCTCGGATAATCGGCAAACTAGCGATCGCGATGTTTTACCGGGTACGACTTTTCTGATTTGGTTGCCTTTAGCTTAGGCGATCGCGATCTTCACCCGAGAAGAAACACTATCAAAAATGCGAAAAGAGGACTATCGTTAGACGCGGAGCGTTAACGGTGAGAGGGCTCGCGCGTTCCCTAGATTAACCCAAGTTTCTAGTTATCTCGACAATCTCTTTGGATTTAGCGGTGAGAGCAGATCAATTGTGCTTTCTCTCCCTTTCCAGAGAGGAAATAATCCGCAAACTTGTTAAAATTGTAAGGGTATTTGCTCAATCATCAGAGAAACCTCAATAATTGTTAGCTTTCAGTGACAATTAATCGTTATCGGTTCCCATTCTGCCAATCCTATGTCTTC
Source organism: Spirulina sp. (assembly GCA_051439525.1). Lineage (GTDB taxonomy): Bacteria > Cyanobacteriota > Cyanobacteriia > Cyanobacteriales > Spirulinaceae > CCY15215. The sequence goes on from JBFRWJ010000344.1 coordinate 5,244, forward strand.
CTATTCTGAGGGCGATCTCGATCGCGTTCTCGCGGATCTCCAAGAACAAAAATTTTTAATTGTGAGCGGTCGTCGCCGTAATGGTTTGATTCTTTATAAGCACCATTATGCTGAATTTGCCGGCCCTGGTGCTTTAGTGGGGGGAATTATCGATCCCGATGTGACTCATTTAATTCCCGTCGGCAATTGGTCGATCTCCTCTCCTGAAGACGATCGCGATCGTCAACGGGCGATTTTGATGCGGCGACAGTGGATCGTCTTGTTTAACAAGACAACAAAAAATACCGATCCTCACAATCGCGTCAGACTCATTCTCAATCAATTTGAAATTTGGTTCGATCCCGAAACCGTCACCCAAATTCCTGATGAGGCGATCGCGCGTTTGGTTGGGGTTCTTCCCGAAACCGTCACAGAGGTTCGCCATGCTGGCAACTGGTAATTTTCAGTCACCAGCTCACCACCTCACCAGTTACCAATTATCGGTGAGGATTTCGTGCATTCGTTCTAGGGTGTGCTGGTTTTCTGCCGGGGTGCCTACGGTAATTCGCAATCCAACTCCTGTATAGCGGACGAGAGTGCCTCGTTCTTTGAGGTGTCGTGCGAGCGATCGCATCCCTTTGTCTTCACTATCCGAGGGTGTCGAACTGATGTAGATAAAATTAGCATGGCTCGGCCAAATTTTGAGTTGAGGCATTTGGGAAAATTCTTCCACGAGGCGATCGCGTTCTTCCAACAGTTGCGGGATCGGACTCAGTAACAATTCTCTCTGTTCCATTGCTAATTGAGCTGCTGCTAAGGAGAAACCAGAAAGATTGTAAGGCAGGCGAACTTTTTCTAAGGTCTCAATAATTTCTGGGTGCGCGATCGCGTAGCCAACCCGCAGGGAAGCTAAGCGAAAGGCTTTAGAAAAAGTTCTCAGGATCGTCCAGTTGGGATGTTGAACGAGTTCCCCCACCAAGGATGTTTGAGAAAATTCAAAATAGGCTTCATCAATAACCACTAAAATATCTTCGGGAAGGCTTTTCAACCATTCGATTTCCCGGAGCGTTAAGGCATTGGCAGTGGGGGAGTTGGGATGAACGGCAAAAACAACGCGAATGGGAGGATTTTGAGCGGTCGAAATTGCTTTTTGGGCGCTCTCGAAGTCTATCTCGAATGTCTCTGGCGATCGCTCTGCAATCAGGCAAGAAATCCCCAAGGTTTTTGCCAGAATAGAATACATCGAAAAGGTAGGATTGGCAACGAGAATTGTTCCTTCTTGGTTCAAACAAGTTGCAATTAATAGAGAACGAATTAATTCGTCAGAGCCATTGCCAAGAGAAATATTATCTTCTGCTATTGGCTCGGCTAGATTGGCCGATTCGTTAACGTATTCCGCGATCGTGGCTTTCAGTTCTGCGTGAGAACCATCGGGATAGCGATTGCTTGGCAGTTGATGTTGATAAAGCCGACCTAATTTTTCTTTGAGTTCGGGCGGTAAATCGTAAGGACTTTCATTTGTGTCCAGACGATCTACATTTTTGGCAATCTCTCCTCCAAGATGAGAAGTATAAGATTTGAAATTGGCGAGATCGGAACGAAAAAAATTAAACATGGTTATTGGTTATTGATTGTTGGTTGTTGGTTATTAGTTATTTGGTTATCGGTTATTCGTGCCACAGAATATCTATCTATTCTAAAGTAATAATAGTGAGTTCGGGAGGACAATAGAAACGTCCTGGAAAATAGGTTCCTAAACCGCGATTGACATAGAGTTGATTGCGACCGATTTGGTAATATCCGCTTGCCCATTCCCAATGTTTTACAACTCTAGCACATTCCCGCAAAATCGGAATATTGGGATGTAAGACAGATGGAATTGTTTGGCGTAAGGGTTGGAGAAGATATTGCAATACGCCCCAAGAGGGAATAACAATTTGCCCTCCATGAGTATGTCCGGATAATTGTAGATCGACGCGCCATGGTTGAAGTAATTCTGCGGTATCTGGGTTATGAGATAAAACAATTCTCGGGATTTGCGGTGCAAGTTTACCAAACACTCGGTACGGATTAAATTCGTTTGACCATAAATCGGCAAATCCGATAATTGCTAATTCTTTACTGATAGGATAACTTACTTCATTCCATAAAACTTGAATATTAATGCGTCTCAATGCCTTCGTAATAATTCTTCGCGAATAAGGTAAATAATGATCGTGATTGCCTAATGAGGCAACAATGCCAAAACGACTTTGAAGATTTTTAAGACGTAAAGTTAAACCATGAATGGGTGTGGGATCGTCGGTCACGTAATCTCCTGTTAGTAAGATTAGATCGGGTTTCTCTTGATTGCCCAGTTCAATAACTTCAGCCAGCAAAGATTCAGAGAGTCGCTTGCCATCATAGTGAAAATCGGAAAGATGTAAGATTTTTATCCCCTGTAAAGAAGGAGATAGATTTTCTATCTTAACAGTTAACCGTTCAATTTTTAAAGATTCGAGAAAAATAGGATTCATGTTAGTTATCAGTAGAGGTAATTCATCCTTCCTCCTTTATCCCTCATCCTTTTAATAGAGAAAGCAACATACATTCCCAAACTAAACGAGGTTGAGCATAAGCGAGAAGATGTTGTCTGGCTCGTTCGAGTGTGTCGAGAAGCGATCGCATTTGATGATTCTCCCAATAGCAATATTGCAAATAGTCGATCGCCCAGAGTTGTGCTTCGGTATCTAAGGCTTTATCGACTGCTTTGGCAAGTTCTAGCGCATTTTGGGGAGTTTTGGGCAATTCCACGAGTTTTTTTAATAAATCGGGGGAGATGTTTTGCAATTGTTCCCAAGCGGCGATCGCTTCTCCCGGGCTGCCTTGGGCGATGGCCAGCACGATCGGATCGTCTAAAATTTCTTCTCGTCCGCGACGTTGCAAAATCTGTTCGACTTGTTCTCGAGACAGGCGATGAAAGGGAATGCGCTGACAGCGAGAAACCAAGGTAGACAGGAGGGAATCCCCACTGGGAGCAATCAGGATAATGGTCGCTCGTCCGGGTTCTTCTAAGGTCTTGAGGAGGGCATTGGCGGCACTTTCAGCCATGGTTTGGGCATCTTCTATAACAATCGCCGATCGCGAGGCTTCTAAGGGGGGACGGGCCAAAAATTCCGCGATCGTGCGAATTTGTTCGACGCGAATTTGGGGGGGCGATCGGCGTTTGAGTCCCGACTCCGCAGCTTCTTGCGCCGTCAGCAGTTGACCCTGATGCTGATAGGTGGGTTGCACCCAAAGAAAATCCGGGTGATTTTTGGCGCGAATTTTTTGGCAAATGAGAGAATGTTGGGACTCGGGCAGATTTTGACAGAGCAGGCGTTCGCAAAATGCCAAAGCCGCCAAGCGTTTCCCCACTCCAGCAGTTCCCGCAAACAAATAAGCCGGAGCAATTCGATTTTTAGCGATGGCGCGATCGAGCAACGCGATCGCCTGTTGTTGTCCAATCAGATCGGAAAAAGGCATAATTTGTTATTTGTTATTTGTTATTTGTTATTTGTTACGGCATAAAAATTTTCTTAAGATTTGTTGAATTTGGGATTGAACGGCTGAAGCGGTAGGATGGGAATCAATCCGCACGATGCGATGGGGATTTTGGGCAGCCAGTTGGCTAAATCCCTGACGGACGCGCTGATGAAAAGCGAGGTCGCTTCGTTCCATGCGATCGCTCGGTTTCCCCCGCTTTTTTGCCCGTTGCAGCCCCATTTCCACATTTACATCCAACCAAAAGGTTAAGTGACTTTCCAAGCCCCCCGTGGCAATTTGGTTGAGGGTATGAATCAATTTGAGGTCTACCCCCCTACCAAAACCTTGATAAGCAATGGTAGAGTCGGTATAGCGATCGCATAAAACAATCGCTCCTCTTTCTAATTCGGGTTTGAGCATCTCCTCCACGTGCTGGGCGCGATCGGCAGCATACAATAACAATTCGGTGGTGACCGTCGGGCGAGCGGTCTCTAACAAGAGGCAGCGCAGCTCCTGCCCTAATTGGGTTCCTCCCGGTTCGCGAGTAATAATAATGGGAATTTTGCCCTCGAAATACTGTTGCAACCAATCTCGCGATCGCTCGATTTGAGTGGTCTTTCCCGCTCCTTCCACGCCTTCAAAGGTGATTAACAGTCCCATAATTTTTTACGGTTTTTTCTGGTTTTTCTCATTTTTCTCATTGCGATCGGTTTGGGAGCGGGATTGCCTTGGGGTCTGGAGAATCCGGAACAAGGAGGGGAACAAGAGAAAAAAGCACTGGGTAAGCGCTTGTCAATATCCGCTCCTCTCATTCCGATATCATTCGATATCATGAGAGTGTCAAAACCACTGTCCAGATTGGGTGAACTTTGATATGGCTCGTTATTCTTATTCTTTCAACGTCCCTCTCCCTCTCGACCAGTTCTTGCCTGTTCTTGGCGAAATTCTGCGGGCTTGCAATTTTGAAATTATTTACGATACTCACGATTACTTGATGGGTCGGGAAATCCCGGGACGCGTTTCGTTCTCCAAACTGGTGACGATTGAGGCTCTTGTTGACAAACAACCCATTAGCGCTCAAGAAGAAGTGCGCATGAACTGTGTCATTAAAAATGAAGAGTTGCCCCTTCAAGACAACAATCACTGCCGCCAAATGTTTGATACGGTCAAGCAAGCAATTCAAGAAACAACTAAGACCGTGGCTAATTAATTCTCATTAATTTTTGTCTGAATGATTTATCGATTGGGTAATAAGTCTCTCAAAATCCCTCAAGTTCTGCGGTTTTGGTCTAATCCTCGATTTTTTCAGGACTCTCCCCTCTAAAATCGCGATTTAATTGTCTATTTTCTCCTCATCTTTCTAATCATCCATCATCATGGCAGGATCGATGAGCGTAATATCGTAGGG
>JBFRWJ010000345.1:0-5002 GCA_051439525.1 Spirulina sp.
TGATTGGGGTTATGGACTGAAATTAGCGATGCAGACTTTTTTTATAGGTTTGTTCATCGGTGTCGATCCGTCCACTTCCACGCTCCTTGTTAAGTTGTTCAATTTCTACCGTATTGCAAACGCGACCGCTCCCGCGATCGACTTTGCATTTGGGAGGTTCCGTATTGGCAATACGATCCCAAGTGGTAGAGAATTCAACGCTGTTTTGCGTTGCAACGATCGCGTCGATTTCGATCGCATTAGCCTTTTGCAAAGGAAAAATCGCGACAACGCTCAAAAAGAGAAGTAAAGTAGTGTTGTTGAACATAATCTAACATCCGTATCAGGTGCTATTACCTGATACGGATTTTCTTGGGGAGATCGGGATAAATTTTTAAATTTCTGGCTAAGGATTGGCGCGATCGCTCTGATGAAATGAATCGGGTGCAGACAATGTGAAAATTCGGGCGGTTTTCTCTCCAAATTTCCTTCTCGAGAGAGAAATTAGAACCCCAGAATCAACCCAGATCGATGTTAAATTAAGGGTAGAGACCTGAAATAAAGAAATAATGAGCGTTCGAGTGCAATTCTTACCCGATAATGTAACGATAGAAGCGGAGGTGGGGGAACCCATGCTCGTAGTGGCGGATCGGGCGGGGATTACCATTCCTACGGGATGTTTGATGGGATCCTGTCATGCCTGCGAAGTCGAGCTGGAAGATGGGACGTCAATCTGTGCCTGTATTAGCGCCATCCCTGCCGGAGAAAAAGAGTTGACAATTAATCTCTATTCCGATCCGTTATGGTAGAACGGAGAGGTAAATCCCCCGCGATGGCGGGGGTTCGCGCTCATCCCTAAATGTTACAAAATATTACGAGTGCCGTTACTGCAAGCCCAGCCAGGCCAGTAAACCTTGACCCGTCAGCACTTCAATGAGGATGGCTAGGAAAAACCCGATCATGGCAGCACGACCGTTTAAGCGCTCTGCATAGTCGTTAAAGCCAAATTTGGGTTCGATTAAATCGGGAGTCACAGTGGGCTCGGGGGCTTCTGTTTCGGGAGTTGTGGGGGTTTCGGAATTGGGGGCTTCGGAGGTTGTCATTGCCAATCGTCCTTATGGGTGGGGAATGTTTACAATTCTTTACTATTCTAAGACAGAATTTACAATCGCGGGAAGTGGGCGCGATCGCCAAGAGCGCCTAAAATAAGAAGATACTCAATAAAATTGATGTCCCCCGCCAAGCAAAATGAGCATAGATGCAGCAGAATATCGCCGCCGACGCGATCGCTTCATGGAGAAGATCGGCAAGGGTACGGCTATTTTTGCCAGCGCACCCCTTTCCGTCATGCACCACGATGTCGAATATCCTTTTCGTCAAGAGAGCGATTTTTTCTATTTAACCGGATTTGACGAACCGGGAGCGGTGGTCGTTCTTGCCCCTCACCATGAAGAACATAAGTTCGTTCTTTTCGTTCAGCCCAAAGATCTCGAAAAAGAAACTTGGACGGGGTATCGTATTGGCGTGGAACGAGCCAAAGAACAATACGGTGCGGATGAAGTTTATCCTATTAATGAATTCAATGAAAAACTGCCGCAATACCTGAAAAATGCCGATCGCATTTATTACCATTTGGGACGAGATGAAGCCTTTAATCAGAAAATTATTCGGCATTGGAAAAGTTTTATTCGACAATATCCCAAACGGGGAATCGGTCCGATCGCGATCGAAGATAGTAATCCCACCCTTCACCCTTTGCGCCAAATTAAAAGTGAGACAGAAATCCAACTCGTTCGCCAAGCCGCAAAAGTCGCCTCGGAAGCTCACAATCGCGCTCTAGACTTTGCGAAACCGGGGGTTTACGAATATCAAATCCAAGCGGAAATCGAACATACTTTTGGCTCTTATGGCATGACGCTGGCTTATCCTTCCATTGTGGCTTCGGGGGAAAATGCTTGTATTTTGCATTACGTTGACAACAATCGTCAAATTCAACAAGGAGATTTACTCTTAGTGGATGCGGGTTGTTCTTATCATTATTATAACAGCGATATCACCCGAACCTATTCGATCGGCGCGCCTTTTACGAAAGAGCAACAAATTATTTACGAGTTGGTTTTAGAGGCGCAATTACAAGCCATTTCCCAAATCAAACCGGGGAATGATTATAAAACCATACACGATACGGCGGTTTGTGTTTTAGTGGGAGGATTGCTGGATTTGGGGTTATTGAAGGGCGATTTTGAACAGATTATTGAGGAAGAAAAATACAAGCCTTTCTACATGCACCGCACGGGACATTGGTTGGGTTTAGACGTTCACGATGCAGGAGTTTATCAATATGGAGAAGAACAATCGGTCATCCTTCATCCCGGACATATTCTCACGGTTGAACCGGGAATTTATATTTCTCCTCATATTAAACCGGCGGAGGAACAACCGGAAGTTCCCGATCGCTGGCGAGGAATTGGCGTGCGCATTGAGGATGATGTTTTAGTGACAGAAGATGGCTGTGAAGTGTTAACTTCTGAAGTGCCAAAATCTGTCGCGGAAATGCAAAGAATCTGAATTTTTTCTTCTCATTCATTTAAAATATGCTCTAAACCTCCGAAGAATATGCGATAATAGTGCGATTGTCCTCTCGATTCCTCCTTCCTGATGGTTCAGTCCTTCTCGTCTCCCTCCTCTGAAGAAATCGCGGCGGCGCTGGAAACGCCGACGGATTTTAACTTTCAACTCCCCGATCCCGAAGACGAGGATATCCAAGAACACGAGTTTCAACAACAACTCGATCGCATTTGGAAGGTATGCGAACAATTTGACTTGCAAACGGAGATTTGGCGGGGGAGAATTTTGCGCTCGGTGCGCGATCGCGAGAAGAAAGGGGGTGACGGACGGGGAACGGGATTTATTAATTGGTTGAAAAAGCGAGAAATCACAAAAAGTCAGGCTTATGCTCTCATTCAATTAGCGAATAGTGCGGATACTCTCCTCGCGGAAGGACAACTCGATCCCCAAACCATTAACAATTTTAGCAAGCGGGCGTTCGTAGAAACCGCCAAAGCCGCGCCAGAAGTGCAAAAAATGGTCTCAGAAGCCGCCTCGGGAGGCGATCGCATCACCCGACGGGAAGTGAAGCAATTAGCAGACGAATGGACGGCGATGAGTTCGGAGTTATTGCCCGAAGAAGTGAAAGAAAAAGCCTCCGGGGGAGAACTGCCCCCGCGTCACCTCGCTCCTTTAGTACGGGAAATGGAAAAGTTACCCGATACACATTTAAAAGAGATTCAACGGGAAGTCTCGGAAAATCCCGACATCGATACGGTGAAAAACCTCACCTCCTCCGCCAAAAATCTCTCCAAATACCTCGACTCGGCGGCGCGGGTACAAACCTTGAAAAAAGGCGCGATCGACCTAGAAATGGCGTTAGAAGAGGCGTTACGCATCGATTGTTTGAATACCGCCGCCGATATTGTCAAACAAGCCACCTCTCTCGAACAAATGGCGGCAAAACTGTTTACCACTTGGAAGCGTTTAAGTAACCTTGCCGATCGCCTGTATGTAGATACCGGAGCCAGTAACCCCCACCTGCGCTCGATGTTAACCTGTTTGGAGAGCTTGACGGGAGAGACCATTGAGGTGCAGTTAGATGACGCGGGAGAAAAACTGGTTCGCCTTAAAGTGATAAGCGACGAATAAAAGTAGTCGCATGACGCGCGATCGCCAAAATGGCCGAATCCCTCGCAACCAGATTTGATATAATACAATTATTCTAAATCGGACTCTATGCGGCCATGACCCATATAGAAACCTTTACTCCTCTGCCCGACCATACGCAACTCCCTTGCGAAGACGGTACTTTCGTGAAAAACTTTCAAGAACATCCCCAAAGCCTTCTTCTCACCGATTCAATTACCCCCATATTAGACCGCCTGCATCCCGACGGACAGTATTGCATCGGACAAGATAGCGGCATTTATTGGCGCATGACGGATCCCCCGCAAAATGGTTCGGAAGCCCCCGATTGGTTTTACGTTGCCAATGTTCCTCCCACCCTAGACGGACAAATGCGACGTTCTTACGTCCTCTGGCAAGAAATCATTCCCCCCCAAATCGTTCTCGAATTCGTTTCGGGAAATGGTGCTGAAGAACGAGATAAAACCCCGTGGAAAGGCAAATTTTGGGTATACGAGACCGCAATTCGTCCCCCCTATTACGGCATTTATGAAGTCAGACGGGAACGAGTGGAAGTCTATCAATTAGTGCAAGGTCGCTATCAACTCATTCCTGCCAATGAAAGCGATCGCTTTCCTATCGAAACATTAGGCGTAGAATTGGGAATTTGGCAAGGACGCTATAAGAATGTAGAATTGCCTTGGTTGCGCTGGTGGGATAGCACGGGAAATCTGTTGTTAACCGGAGAAGAACGCGCAGAACGAGAACGAGAACGCGCCGATCGCGCCGAACAAGAATTACAACAATTGCGCGATCGCCTTAAAGCCGCTAAGATTGACCTAGATAATCTTTCCTAGCGACGCGATCTCGACAATTGACGCAATCTAGCGATCGCGGTATAAAATGGCGTTGGCGCGATCGCTTCAATCTCCCCACAATCATCGATCGTTGCTCGTGGAAATGTCATAACATTGTCAAAATCTCGTCACGGTGCTGTCAAATTTCCTCTCTACATTAGAAATTGTCAGCCCGAAACGACTTTCCGATCGCAAAACTAACTCTTGCTCTCGGGCTGGCTTTCTTTCCTCCAATTGATGACACTTTTCCTGAACAACGATGCGGGACTGTCTCCCCGGTTTTTTTTCTCGAAAAGTGCGCGGACAACACTCATTTTTTCACTTGACCGACAACAATGAAAGCGAATCAACCCCATCCCCTGACGCAAGATACAACAGATCGACCCCAACAACACGATCGCCTCAAAAATGTTGCTCTCCTGTTTTTAAGCTTGGGATTATCTTTTGGGGGGGGCTATCTCTACTCGCAAAAATCAACCCCGACCCCCCCC
>JBFRWJ010000346.1:0-6731 GCA_051439525.1 Spirulina sp.
ATCCCGGACAGTTAAATCAAGTGTTTATGAATATTTTTGCGAATGCTATCGACGCGATCGACGAAACGAGCGATCGCTATTCTTTTCAAGAACTGAAAAACAATCCTTTTCATATTTGCATTAAAACCGAACAAAAAGAAGATGATATTTTTGTAAGCATTGCTGATAACGCTCGAGGGATGAAAGAGGAAATCAAAGCGAAAATTTTCGAGCAAGGATTTACCACCAAAGGAGTCGGGAAAGGCACGGGTTTGGGTATGGCGATCGCGCAAAAAATCGTGACCGAAAAACACGACGGTGCAATCTCTTGTTTTTCGGAATTCGGTCGGGGGACAGAATTTAAAATCTCTCTTCCTTGCCGCTAAATTATGTTCTCTAGGATTTTAAATCTAGCGTGCTTGTCGTCCCTTCCGGTTCTCGATTTGGCAATCTCTCGGACTCCGTTACCACACCCGTATCTTTGATAGCTTGGGTGAGAAGATAATTTAAAACCGTGCGGACGGCAATAATAACGACGAGGCGAGCAATATCATCCCATTTGCTGGAAATCATGGTTTTTAAAATACTCGCACCGATTAAGAAACTCAACCCCAAGGAAAAAGAATAACCCATTGCCAAACGACTTTTCTGAAATGCTGTAGGAGATTGGGGTTTAAACAAATCTTTGAGGAAAATAATCAGCGCTCTCACAATTCCTACGGTTATCACAAATAGAGCCAAAAATTGGCAGAGACTGGTTAAAATTCCATTGACCCGTTCGACCAGGACTGCCATTTCCATGGCTAGAGAATCAAGATTCATAAACCGAAATGCACCGTTGAAAAAGTTGAGAGGTTCGTTAAGACTATAGCAAATTTGTTAAAAAATATATACTTCCTGAGACCTTCACAAGTTTTTCACAATTACACTCTAGACTGGTTAGCGATCGCAACCCAGACCAAAAGACTCCCAATCATTTGTCTTTGCGGAAAGATTATTCGGGATAATTCGATCGCGTCTCGAGGGATATTTTCGGTAATTTTACCGAGCTACAGTGACCCCCGAGCCGAGTCAAGCCCGTCATCACCTCGATCGCCAACTAAATTGAGAAGCAAACTCATGATGAAACCCAAAACGATTAAAATTCCCCTACAACTTGTTCTCATTATTCCTTTTGTTTTGCAAATTTTTGCGGCGGTTGGATTGACGGGGTGGCTGTCTTTGCGCAACGGTCAAAAGGCGGTCAATCAAATTGCCGACGATCTGCGACAAGAAATTGACGCGCGCATTCAACTGCATCTGGCAACCTATTTTGAAAAACCCCATATTGCCAACCAAATTAATGCCAATGCGTTGGGATTGAAAAAGGTAACATTAAACGATAAAATTGATTTGCAGCACTACCTTTGGAATCAACTGCAAGTTTTTCCCTCTCTCTCTTCCACGGGTGTTGCGACGGAAGAGAAAGAAATGATTTCCATCGGACGGCTCGGAGAAGGAAAATTTGTCTTAGCTGCTATTGAAAAAGATACAGAGGGGTTTTCCTTTTACAGTTTGGACGAAAACGGCGATCGCGCCAAACTCCTGTGGAATAAATCGGGGGTACACCCCCAAAACTATCCCTGGTATGGTGCTGCCCGAGAATTCGGTCAAACCACTTGGAGTCCGGTTTACCTCTGGACGGCGAAGGAATTTGAAATCGGGATTATGGGGGTTTCTCCCTTCTATACAGAAACGGGAGAATTGCAAGGAGTCTTCGCCTCGGGACTGGTCCTCGATCGCATCGGTGCATTTCTGGAAACCTTACCCACTCGCGGCGGGACGACCTTTATTTTCGAGCGATCGGGGTATCTGGTAGCCAATTCCACCGGGGAATCCCTTCTCTCCGCTCCTACCCCGGGCGGCAATCAAAAGCGCATCAGCGCCGCAGACAGTCCCAATGCTTTGATTCGCGACAGTTTTAACGTCATCAAAGAACAATTGGGCAACCTCGATCGCATCGATCGCCCCACTCAATTTATCTTTTCCTTTGAGGGAGAGCGCCATTACCTGCAAATTTCGCCCTTTGAAGACGGACGCGGGCTCAATTGGTTAATTGTCACCACCGTCCCGGAATCTGCCTTTATGGCTCAAATTCACGCCAATACTCGCGATACCATTACCTTATGTCTGGTTGCCCTCGTCATCGCCCTCCTACTGGGGATTTTAACGGCTCGGTGGATCGCCAAGCCCATTTTTGGCTTGGGTCGCGCTTCAGAAGCGATCGCCGAGGGTCAGTTCGATCGGCAGGTGGAAGGGGGAAAAATTGCAGAACTCGACCTGTTGGCGCGATCGTTTAACGGCATGGCCAAACAATTGTTCGATTCCTTCACCGCTCTCGAGCGCAATAATGAAGTCTTGGAAGAACGGGTGGAAGAGCGGACGGCAGAACTCTCCCAAACCATGGAGAATCTCAAAAAGACCCAAGCGCAACTCGTGCAAACCGAAAAAATGTCCGGGTTGGGGCAAATGGTGGCGGGTGTCGCTCACGAAATCAACAACCCCGTCAGTTTCATTCACGGCAATGTCATTCACGCCAGTAAATATACGGAGGAGTTAACGGGGTTACTCGCTCTCTACCAACGTCACTATCCCCAACCCCATCCGGAAATTGAGGACGAAATCGACGCGATCGAACTGGAATTTCTCAAGGACGATTTGAATAACTTGTTTCAATCTATGCGGGTGGGAACCGATCGCATTAGCGAAATTGTCAAATCCTTGCGCACGTTCTCCCGTCTCGATGAAGCAGAGATTAAAGACGTGGATTTGCACGACGGGATTGACAGTACCCTCACCATCCTGCAAACCCGGTTGCGAGCGCAAGATTGGCGGCCGGAAATTCGCGTCATGAAAGACTACGGCGATCTGCCCTTCGTGGAATGTTATGCCGGACAACTCAATCAGGTGTTTATGAATATTCTCGGCAATGCCATCGATGCCGTTGAAGAGTCCCTGCGCCATCCCGAGGGAGAGCAAGACAACATTCCCGCCATTCGCATCCGGACTCGTACCGATGGCAAAACTGTAACGATCGCGATCGCGGATAATGGCATGGGGATAAGCGAAGAAACGAGAGCCAAACTCTTCGATCCCTTTTTTACCACCAAAGCGATCGGGAAAGGAACGGGATTGGGACTCTCTATTAGCTATCAGATCGTCACCGAGAAACACCACGGCATCCTTTCCTGTATGTCCCAACCCGGAGAAACGACCTTTACCATTGAAATTCCCATCCAACAAAAAAAAGACTCGGATAACGAGGGCAAAATTGCCCAAAGTCTAGCCACTTAGTTAGGACTTACGCACCTTGCCCCCTAAATCCCCCAATCCCCCTCCCGTCCCCCTGCTTATTAAGGGGGAAAGCCAAAGGATACTTCGCCTTTCAAGGATGGGGGACTTCCGGTCTGGTTGCCCCCCTCTTTTCCCCCCTTCCCAAGGGGGGTTAGGGGGGATGGGGGCGAAATCTCGTGACACTGCGTCAGTCCTGTCAGTAATTCTCAGGAGTCGGACAAAATTCCAGCTAACGGTGGAGAGTGGGGGGTGGGAAGAGCGATCGCGTTCTCGGGTTAAACAATCTGTATGGATTTGGCCGCCTTCACGAGTTTTTCACAATTGTTTTTTAAACTAAACCCAAGCTGTTCGGTCGAGTCATTCAGCACTTCAGAGGGCTGAACTCCGCCGTTTAAACAGACAGCAGCTTACGACTCCAATCCCTCACAATCTCCTTTTCTGATGACTGGACAAAACCATAACCATGATTACTAGGCGAGACTTTACGCGACTATCCCTATTTGGCGCGGGACTGGGATTAGCAAACTGTACCTCACCGTCTCGAGTCCCCTCCTCTAGCCCGAATTCCCCTACCGATCGCGCGGATCTGACGATTTGGTGGGAACAGGGATATTTGCCGGAAGAAAATGCGGGCACGATTGAGTTAGTGCGCCAATGGGAGGAAGCTTCGGGTTTAAAAGCCGACTTGAAGTTAATGCACATTAGCATCCTCCAACAAGAGCTGTTAAGGGCGAGCGCAGAACCGGAAAAATATCCCGTTCCGGATGTCGTGTTTGCCATTACCTTAGACGCGAATTTAGCCCCGAAATTGGCTTGGGACGATCGACTGGCGAATGTTTCTGAGGTCATTGAAAAGAACAGGGCGCTTTATACACCGGATGCCTTATCGCAAGTCACTTACCGTAACAATATTTTAAACGAGCGTCATTACTATGCCATCCCCCTCGGCAATGCAGGGGAATACATTCATTGCTGGCTCAATTTACTGGAAAAAATCGAGCGAACGACAGAAGATATTCCCCAAGAATGGGGGGCATTTTGGCGGTTTTGGCAACAGGCGCAGCAGAAATTAAGAAGTAAGGGACATCCAGAGATTTATGGGATCGGGTTATCTATGTCCGCCTTTTACGATACGTTTATGTCGCTGCGGTGGTTCCTCGACGCTCACAACGCGACAGTCGTCAGCGACGAGGGAGAATTGGTCTTACCCGAACCCGAAAATCGACAGAAGTTGGTGGAAGTACTCGAGGAATATACGGAATTTTATCGTCAGGGATTTGTGCCTCCCGATGCAACGGATTGGACGGCATCGGGAAACAATTTTCGGTTTTTGGAAGGAGGACTGGTGATGACCCACAATCCTACGCTATCCATTCCTCTCACCCAAAAATTAAAACCCAATCAATATAACCGAGATGCCGTCGAACGCTATCGACAAATTGCCACGTTGAACTGGCCGCGGAAACTGGATGGGAGTACCATGCAGCCCAGAAAAAGCATCAAACAAGCGATCGTCCTCAAGGCGGGCAAACATCCGGAAGCCGCTCTAGACTTCGTTCACTATCTCATCCAACCCGCGCATCTCAATCAGTTGCTCAAAGAAGGATTTAAAGGTCGCTTTTTGCCCATCATGCCTCAACTGTTGCAGGATCCCTACTGGCGCGATGCCGGGGATCCCCACTTATCCACTGCCCTCGAGATTCAGAAACAACCGAGTCCTCCCCCCTACGAGATCCTGCATCCGGCTTACAGCCAAATCCTCGGCCGGCAAATTTGGGGCAAAACGGTTCGCAAAATTCTCAAAGACGGTGCATCCCCCAAAGAAGCAGCCGACTGGGCTATCGATCGCATCGAAAACATTTGGATGGAATGGGAGTAATCGCCATGAAACATTGGTTAAACAGAAGTTTATTCGCTCAATTAGTGAGCTATTTTTCCGTGCTCTCGGTGATTATCATGAGTGCGGTGGCGTTGGGTTCTTATTTCCAAGCCCGCGCGTCCTTGGAAACCGAAGTGATTAACCGACTCACCGTTGCAGCAAAGTTGAAAGGGTATCAACTCGATAAATGGGTCAACGACCAGTTGCGCGATATTTTGCTGGTGAGTCAAGAGTCGGAAATGCAAAGCGCCATCCGTACCCTACTTGCCACCGACCCCGAGGACCCCGCCTATCAAGAAGCCTACAACACCCTGACCCGCCGCGTGGAGGATCTGATTGCCATCAAACCCAATCTCCGCAGCATCCGCATTACCCGCAATAGCGGCTTTGCCCTCTTCGCCTCAGACGATCCGAGTATCGTTGGAACCTACCGTCCCTTGGGGGATCCCACCACCTACTTCACGCGCGATCGCCTGAATATTGTGGTGCCGAACTTCTACATCTCTCCTCAAACCCAAAAAGCCGCGATTACCGTGGCCACCCCGATCGCGGACGATCGCGGGCAACCCATGGCTGCCCTGGTCGCCGATCTCGACCTCAAGGAAGTGGATACGCTCATTCGCGATAATACGGGACTGGGAGAAACGGCAGAGACCTATTTGGTGGGTCGAGCCAAAGCCCAAACCATCTTTATCTCCAAACAAAAAACCAATGATGGAAACCCGCTCTTCAGTGAGGAGGGGATCGGTAGCGAGGGCATCGATCGCGCGATCGAGCAACAAAATGGGTTTGGACGCTACCACAATTATGCCGGGATTCCCGGGGTGGGCGTTTATCGCTGGCTGCCCGAGCAAAATTTGGCTTTAATCGCCGAGATCGGTCAGTCGAGCGCGTTTCTCCCGGCTCGAGAATTGGCTAAGAATATTCTGGCGATCGGCTTTTTCTCCTCCGGGTTGCTCTTGATTGCCGTCTATGCGATCGCCAAGCGGATGACCCGTCCGATTTTGGCGATCGGAGAAGCGGCGACCCATCTCGCTCAGGGAGATTTAAGTCGGACGGCTCCGGTAATGACCGATGATGAAGTGGGGGTGTTGGCTCGAACCTTCAATAAGATGGCCGGGCAATTAAAATCGTCTTTTGAAGTTTTAGAGCAACGGGTGGAGGAACGAACCCTCGAGTTAAAAGAAGCGAAAGAAGCTGCCGATCGCGCGAACCAAGCGAAAAGCGAGTTTCTTGCCAACATGAGCCACGAATTGCGAACGCCCTTGAATGGCATTCTCGGCTACGCTCAAATTCTGGAACGCTCTAAAATCCTCGGGAAGAAGGAACATCATGGGATCGATATCATTCATCAATGCGGTTCTCATCTGCTGACCCTCATTAATGACGTTCTCGATCTGTCCAAAATCGAAGCGCGAAAATTAGACCTGATTCCCAAACCCTTGCATTTACCCTCTTTTTTACAAGGGATTGTCGAAATTTGCCGGGTTCGTTCCGATGGGAAAGGTCTGGAATTCGATTACCAGCCGGATGCCGACTT
>JBFRWJ010000347.1:0-3853 GCA_051439525.1 Spirulina sp.
TTCCACCACCAGGCGCGTCGTTTGTCCGTCGGGCTGTCCGATCCGAATTCCCGCGATCGCACCGCCCACGCGCTGTCTACCCGTGCGACGAACTCCCGTCCCGGGCAGATCGATCACCAAGCGCGTCGGATTGGCAATTAATTTGACCGTCGGTCGCACGCTACTATCGGTGGTGAAACTGAGACGATTGCGATCGCGATCGAAATCCCAAAATAATAATCGCGCTGCTTCTGCGGGTAAGGCAAAGAAAACAGCAGCCAGCAAACTGAGGATATACCAACGAAGTTTCACGGGGCGCACTCCAATCGTCAACGGTAAGGGGCACGGTCAGGGGCGATGAGCCAAAACAAAGCCAGGAATCTTAATGTCGCCTCATTGAGCATCCCAGAATTCCGATTATGCCAGACAAGGGCGGAAATAGGGAAGGTATCGGAAGGATGAAGGAGGAAAGATGAAGGATGAAGGAGGAAAGATGAAGGATGAATGTTTCTTCTTCTCCTCTTCTTCTGTTGCCTCTTTCATTGATAATTGATAATTGATAATTGATAATTGATAATTGACATGGCGCGAGTTGTTTTAGAAAAGGTCTATAAAAGTTTTGCGAGTTCTCCTCAAAAGAGAGGGCAAGACGAGCCAGAAAAGGAAGGAATTGGCGATCGCGAGGTAAATGTTTTGCGGGCGATCGATTTGCGGGTGGAGGATGGGGAATTTATGGTTTTGGTGGGCCCGTCGGGATGCGGCAAAAGTACCCTCTTGCGAACGATCGCGGGGTTGGAAGAACTTACGGCGGGGAATATTTATGTCGGCGATCGCCTTGTCAATCATTTGCCCCCCAAACAGCGCGATATTGCCATGGTTTTTCAAAGTTATGCCCTCTATCCCCATTTGTCAGTTTATGACAATATTGCCTTTGGCCTGCGCCGCATGCGGAAAGACGAGACTCCCACAGGATGGCCCGATCGCTTGGGGGAATGGGGCGGAACTTTCTGGGGCGGAATGACGCGATCGCTGCCCGAGGGATGGCGCTATCGTTCCCAACGGGAAAGGGCGATCGCCAAGCGAGTCCATGGGGTAGCAGAACTCTTGCAAATTGAAGAATTATTAAATCGCTTGCCGAGACAGCTTTCGGGGGGTCAAAAACAGAGGGTTGCTTTAGGGAGAGCGATTTCGCGCAATCCGCAGGTGTTTTTAATGGACGAACCCCTCTCCAATTTAGATGCGAAATTGCGGGCGCAAACCCGCAGTCAAATCGTGCAATTGCAGCGAGAATTGGATATTACGACGATTTACGTCACCCACGACCAAACCGAGGCGATGACCATGGGCGATCGCATTGCGGTGATGAATCGAGGGGAACTCCAACAAATTACCCAGCCTCTCGAACTTTACCACAATCCTGCCAATCGCTTTGTGGCCCAGTTTATCGGTTCGCCTCCTATGAATTTTTTAACGGTTGAGGTGGATTCTTCTTTAAGTTTGCGCGCTCATGAATTTTGCTTGACTTTGGGACAAGAATGGACTGAGTATCTTGCCCCCTATCGAGGGCGATCGCTGTGGTTGGGGATTCGTCCGGAACATCTCGCATTAACTTCCCACCAAAGCGATCGTTTATCAGTATGCGTCGATCGGGTGGAAGCATTAGGCAATGAGACTTATCTATCCGTGCATCTTGCCAATGCCCCCCAAGTCAAATTTCAAGTTCGCATTGCTCCCGATGAAAAAGTGAGTCTGGGCGACTCGCTTGAGTTATCTTGCCTCACCGATAAAATTCATCTGTTCGATCCCGACACCGAAAACACCATTCGCCAATAAATCTCTCGACTCCCGATTCCCTACCAGAAAAAGCTTCCCGCTCTGGTATCATGTTCAATGTTGTTGTTTAACAAAACTGGTTGGGATTCAAGCGTTATGGACATTTTGACATTAGGTTGGGTGGGGTTGCTCGCCCTGTTTACTTGGTCGATCGCGATGGTCATCTGGGGTCGTAACGGATTCTGAAGATTGAAAAGTCTCAAGATTTGGGAGTCTAAGGATCGTGGAAATCTCGACTCATGTGCCCTTAATCAGTATTCTGTTTCTGGTTGCCATTGGACTGCTCGGGTTTATCAGTCTCGGAATTCTTTATCTCTCTGCGTTAGAGTGGCGCGATCGCCGTCGTGCCTCGCGCGATAAAAAGTTAAAATAATGTGGGTAATGGGTAATGGCGATCGACCAGCAATTACCCATTACCGTTTTTGACAATTATCGCAATGACCGCAACGAAACGCGATCGCATCTTTTTCAAAACCAAAAGCATTCAATAAAAATTGCCAACGACAGCCGCGAGTGGTTAAATATCGCTCCATTTGTTTTTGAATTTGTTTTTGCTTCCCACTTAAATCTCGCAAAGAATGCTGTAGGGACGTTGAATTCAACGTCCCGACAAAGCGATAATGAAAAGGATCTTGCCATTCTAAGAGTTCTGCACTATGGAGTAGGGATAAAGCAGTGGCTCCTCCGCGAAATTGTGTTTTTATGTCTTCGATCTTGCCGCGATCGGGAAGAGTTTTGGCCAGTTTTTGCGCTTTTTGATACTGTTTTTGTTGCTTTTCTGTAAAAAACTTATTGCGTTGTTTGTCTTCTGGATTTAATAATCCCGTTGGTTCGCTCACTAATGTTAAGGCATTGGCAATTTTTCCATCCCGTCCTCCCCGTCCGACTTCTTGAATATATTCCGAGAGTAATTGTGGAGCCTGAAAATGCACCACCCAACGGACATTGGGTTTATTAATGCCCATCCCAAAGGCACTGGTACAGACAACGAATTGCGTTTTTCCCTGCAACCAACTGCTCTCAATTTCTCGTCTTTGTTCTGCACTCAATCCCGCGTGATAGGCCTCGACATTATATTTTAAACTGGCAAACCATTGCGCGAATTCTTCGCTTTCGGAACGCGATCGCACGTAAACCAATCCCGCTTGTTTTCCTTGGCTCTGGATAAATTTTAACATTTGTTGTTTGCGCCCGCGAGGAGTCCAAACAATTTGCACCTCCAGATGGAGATTTTTACGATAGGGACTGAGGAGAAAAGATTGAGGTTTTTCTAATTGCAAACATCGAGTAATGGTAGCCCGGGCGCTAGGATCTGCTGTTGCGGTAAACGCCGCGATCGCGATTCTCGACCCGGGGGGTTTAGACTGAAGTAAGGCCGAACGAACTGCCCCCAAACGCCGATAAGCGGGACGAAACGTTTCTCCCCATTGTACCAGACAGTGCGCTTCGTCGAGAATTAAGCCGTTAATTTTTAAGTTCGGTTGGGTTAAACGTTCCCAAACTGGAGGACTCAACAGTGTTTCTGGAGAGAGATAGAGCAAGCGCAGAGCCTGTTTTTCCAGCACTTTTAAGATTTGCTTGCGTTGGGGGGATGGCAATTGACTGTGAAGCGATGCCGCCGGAAGATGGCGATCGCGCAACTCCTGTACTTGATTTTCCATCAAGGCTACTAAAGGAGAGATAACTAAAGTTAATCCGGTTTGTAATAAAGCAGGGAGTTGAAAGCAAATTGACTTGCCACCTCCTGTCGGCAGTACGATCAGTGAATCTCGTCCCGCGAGCAAACTGCGAACGATTTCCCCTTGAGGGGGTCGAAAATCTTCATAACCCCAAATTTTCTGAAAAGTAGCTCGAACGGTTTGCCAATCCATTTTGCACCCTAGTATTTTTCCTTTGAGTTGAGGACAATTCAAGCAGGACTTACGCAGTATCACGAGATTTCGCTCCCCTAGCCCCATCCCCCCTAACCCCCCTTGGGAAGGGGGGTTAGGGGGGAACCAGACCGGAAGTCCCCTATCCTTGAAAAGCGAAGTATCCTTGG
>JBFRWJ010000348.1:0-7614 GCA_051439525.1 Spirulina sp.
GGACAACTGACCACCACTCCAGCACTGTTTGAACCCTTCCGCAACCCTGCGACTCCTAGCGATATTCGCACTTGCATGACTAAATTGTTGGTCGTTATCTCAGAATTTGAACGAGAGGCCAAACGCAAGAAAATTCCGGTGAATGAAAAAGAATTCCCCCAACTGTGGATACTGACCCCGACAGCATCCTCGAACTTACTGCAACAGTTTGGATTCGATCCATCTCCAAGAGAAGAAGAACAAGGTATTTACCGTTTGGCGACAGGTTGGAAAACGGCAATTATCGCGATTCATCAACTGCCCCAAACTCCAGAAACGCTGTGGTTGAGGCTGTTAGGACGAGGACGAGTACAGCAACGAGCCGTCAGAGAACTTGAAGCCTTGCCTCGCGAGAACCATTTGCGAGGTAATGTTATAAAATTAGTGAAGGAACTGATTTCTCTGTTAGCCAAACGACAGAACAAAGAACAAGATCTCGATCGCGATGACGAGGAGTTAATTATGACCTTGACACAACTATATGATGAGGCTATGGCAGAAATTCGCCAACAAGCCCGAGAAGAAGGCCGAGAAGAGGGGCTTCAACAAGGTCTTCAACGAGGCAAAGAAGAAGGTCGAGAAGAGGGAGAAAAACAGGCAACCGTGCGTCTGATTGAAAATCTTTTCCGCGTGCGCTTTGGAGAGATTGACGAAGCACTCACGGAAATTATCGAACCCATTATGAAATTGTCCTCTGAAGAATTTACCCCCCTCCTTTTACAATTGTCTCGCGAAGACTTAATCGATCGCTTTCAAAAACAAGAAGAAACCAGCGATCGCAGTTCTGAAGATTGAGAACTTTTAAAAACGCGATCGCATTCGGTCTCTTTAATCTTTCTGCGCGATTGCCAGCGATCGCCGAGAATCGGGAACGATTGCAACATCTGCATTTTTACTTGCGATCGCACCTCATCGAAAAAAGACCCGACAAAACCGACAGACAAGGGCTAGAGCCGTTGGAGATTATGAAATTGAGCCGCAACAAACAGGCTCGGATCTCCAGCAAAAGGGCAAACCCCAGCGATCGCGATTCTGAAGATTAAGAACTTTGAGAAAGACGATCGCTTTGGGGACGAGTAGACCTAGTAGACCTAAATAATGATACAATGAGATGGAATTGAGGCGATCGAAATGACTTTGCAAGTAAACGAAACAGCAACCATTGTGCGGACAGAAAGAGGCTTGGCCATATCGGGAACTCGAATTACTCTCTACGATATCATGGACTATCTGACTGCCCAATATCCCCCGAAATTTATTCGCGGTCTCTTCAATCTCACCGACGAACAAATTAATGTTGCGCTGGCTTACATTCAAGCCAATCGTGCTGAAGTTGAAACCGAGTATCAAATGGTGTTGAAACAATGCGAAGAACTGCGAGAATATTACGAAAAACGCAATCGCGATCTCGTTGACCGACTTGCGAAAAAAACGCCCAAACCCGGAATGGAAGAGGCTTGGGAAAAGCTACAAAGACAAAAAGCAACACATCAAGTCCAACGGGAATCTCGTGCATGAATTTTCTTGTTGACCATAACCTTGAAGGACACGCTTTACTATTAGCAGGTCGAATTACTGCACTGGGTTGGCTGGATTTATTGCCGATTCGTTTTTTCACCTTTGCAGAAGTTGAGTTACCGATCGCGAGTGACGATCGCATTGTATGGCGATTTGCACAAGTCAATCAAATGGTTTTACTAACAGCAAACCGGAGTATGAAAGGAGAAAATTCTTTAGAACAGGTAATGCGAGAAGAAAATACACCACTTGCTCTGCCTGTCGTTACAATTGGAGATAGCGATCGCGTTCTTAACGATCCCGACTATCGCAATCGTTGTGTCGATCGCCTTATTGAAATTGTCTTCGATCTCGAAGAGTATCGGGGTTCAATGCGGCTTTTCATTCCTTGAATGGCGATCGCATCGGCTTTGAGGGGGGATTCTTTAATGCCATGGGAACGAATGATCCCAAATCCGATTACAATGAGGTATAAAGAGGATGGGAATATTTAAAAAAGTGCGGATACTCATGGCAAAGACCGAGACCGAAACATAGAAAAGGAGATGAAAAAGCCCAATCTAAGGCTTCTTCCAAGCTCATTTTTTCGGTAATTGAGTTTAACGATCTTTTAAACTGATTTTTAACAACATTGTGGCACGACTGACTCCCTCGCGATCGCCGAGACTGGTCAGGGTGAGAGATTGCAAGCGATCGAGTAAAGGTTGAGCCGCCAATTCTAACAAGCGCAAACGGGGAAATTGTTGCTCGAAAATCGGGCGAACTTTGCGCCAATTAATATAGAGATAGCCGTTATTTTCTGAAGGTAAAGGCGCGATCGCGTTCTGAAATTCTTTGCTTTCGGCTAAAGATTTAAAATTGGGATTCGTTGCCTTTGCGATCGCGTCTAAGGAGTTCGAGATCAGTTCGTAATCGTCGATCGCCGTCCTCACCCCTCGTACATCTGCATCGATCTTACCCCCACTCGCCACAAATTCCGCCCAAATTTGCACGGGTTGTTCTCCTAATTTTACATTTCCCACATTCAACCCCTGCTCTCGTGCCAAATCGTCCAAATGACCTAAATTCGCCTCGATCGCCTCATTATCCGCCTCATTGCGCTGACCGACAAATAACCAACGGGTTCGACCCTCCGAT
This sequence comes from Spirulina sp., assembly GCA_051439525.1. Lineage (GTDB taxonomy): Bacteria > Cyanobacteriota > Cyanobacteriia > Cyanobacteriales > Spirulinaceae > CCY15215. Next base: position 2,695 of record JBFRWJ010000348.1, read on the forward strand.
CCATTGGGTAAGAGAGAGAGAGCATATTCTCCTTTTACCCAGCTAAAAATATCCTCGGGCAAATTCAAGCCCCAAGGGTCTTGCCAGCGATTCAACGCCCCCGCCAATAAATCGGCAATGGGACTATTGTCGCCGAATTCCGTCAAAATTTGCTGCCAAAATCCCTTTAAATCGACTCCCGCAGCCGTCAGAATGGTTTGTGAGGGAAGATAGTTTAAAGCTTTGACGGGGGCGGAGAGAAGGGGTTGGGGGGTTTCGGATTTCACCACCCCGGAAAGGGCGCTTTCTGCCAGCAATCCTTGGGGATCGAGAGCCAAGGCGAGAGTTAAAGTTGGGGTGGGTTCCGTGGGTTCGCTTTCCAGAACTTTCGTTAAAGCGAGGAGATTAAAGTAAGCAACACTAATGCGAGGAATTTTAATGGTGGCCAGTGCCGCTTTATAGTTCTCGGAATTGGCCAGATTGATGCTGGCGGCCTGCACGTTATTAATGGCATCCCGCAACACCTTCGGATGATTGGCAAAGAGGACGTAGCGATCGCCGACGACGGCACTGGCGAGGGGGGTTTCCCCAGTTTTGCGCGATCGCGTGTAAATCAAATTCACCCCCTGATAGGGTTCAAAAACGAGATCCGCATCTCCTGCGATGGCGCTACGGGAGTAAAACAATTGTAAAAATTCTTTGGCATATTCCCCATCTTTGGCCGAGACCACGAGTAAATAACCGGCTTTGCGTCCGTTTTCGGGATCGCGATCGTAGTCGAGAGAGGTCATGGCAACAGTGACTTCATCCCCCAACCAGCCTTTTACGTCGGCGTAATAGTTCAAGTTCGTTTTGGCCAGCAACCCAGCTTTAATTTCATCGAGTTCTCGGCGCGATCGCCGTCGCTGAGAGAGAGGAGTTTCCAGTTGCAGTAAGGCTTCCAAGCGATCGGGGTTGACCAGTAGCGACACCATCGCCGGCGCCTGTGCGGGTACGAATATCGCCCCTTCTGGGGTTAATTTCGTGCCGCCTTCTTTGAGATCGAGGGGACTTTGCGCCAATACCCAATACAGGCCGCCTCCCGCCAAAGAAAGGAAGACGATCGCGGTCGCGATGAGGATGAGGAAGAGAGAACGCAGTCTCATGGGGAACTCCGATTGCATTGCACTCCTATCATTATTTCATTCTTGGGTTTTTTGCCAAAAAGGGTTACAATGATTAAAAATTCAACAAAACCGACATCGGGACAACGGACTGATGTACTCAACTGGATTTGTGTTTACAATGAACCCTATCCGGTTGGCTAACCCCAAGAGAAAATCCTAGCAATTATAGCATCGAGGCATTATATGGCTACTCTCTCTCAAAATCCAGAAAAAGAAAAGGCACTTAAATTAGTTCTCAATCAAATCGAGCGCAATTTTGGTAAGGGCGCGATCGTGCGTTTGGGGGATGCAACCCGAATGCGAGTGGAAACGATTCCCACCGGGGCGTTAACGTTAGATTTGGCCTTGGGGGGCGGGTTGCCCAAGGGTCGGATTATCGAGATTTACGGGCCTGAAAGTTCCGGGAAAACGACCTTGGCCCTGCACGCGATCGCAGAGGTACAAAAGGCGGGAGGTGTTGCGGCGTTTGTCGATGCGGAGCACGCCCTCGATCCGGCTTATTCGGCGGCCTTGGGGGTAGATATCGAAAACCTGCTGGTGGCGCAACCGGATACGGGAGAATCGGGGTTGGAAATTGTCGATCAATTGGTGCGATCGGCGGCGGTGGATATCGTGGTGGTGGACTCCGTGGCGGCTCTCGTCCCCCGGGCGGAAATTGAGGGGGAAATGGGGGATATGCAGGTGGGTTTACAAGCGCGACTGATGAGTAAGGCCTTGCGGAAAATTGCCGGGAATGTGGGGAAATCGGAATCGACGGTGATTTTTCTCAACCAGTTGCGGCAAAAAATTGGCATTACTTATGGCAGTCCAGAAGTGACGACGGGAGGAAACGCCCTCAAGTTTTATGCTTCGGTGCGTTTGGACATTCGCCGCATTCAAACCCTGAAAAAAGGAAGTGAGGGAGAATACGGAATTCGCGCTAAAGTGAAAGTTGCGAAAAATAAGGTGGCTCCGCCGTTTCGCATTGCTGAATTTGATATTATTTTCGGGAGTGGAATTTCCAGTTTGGGTTGTGTTTTGGATCTGGCAGAACAAACCGATGTTGTGGTGCGAAAAGGAGCATGGTACAGTTACAAAGGGGAGAATATTGCCCAAGGTCGCGATAATGCGGTGAAATATTTAGAAGCCAATCCCAATATTGCCGAAGAAGTTTCCCAACAAGTGCGGGAAAAACTGATGGCAGGGGCGACAGTTTCGGCGAATTCTGTAGCGGCGGCGGCGGAAGCTGAGGCGAAGAAAGCGAAAGAAAAAGAAGAAGAAGGAACAAATAATTCGGCTGCTGTTGCGGTTGAAACCACTAATTCGGGAACTTCTCGACGGGGACGCAAACCGAAGGCATCGTCAGCGAAGGAAGAGGAATAAAATCAAAAGAGTAGGGGCGTTTCATTGAGCGCTTCTACTTTTTTGGGTTGCACAAACAGTTTAGACTCCGGGGTTTGGGCGGTTTTTGGCCGATCTGTTAACACTCGATCGGTATATTTGAACTCTAAAAACGAATTCTCTTATGGAGAATTACTCTACAAAGTTTGCTAGGGTGAAATAAGGGATTCCCAAACACGAAAGATGAGATAACGGAATATGAGTCAAAGAGACGGATTTGCCAGTGGATTTATCTTGGGGGCAATCATTGGTGGTGCGATCGGCGGAGTTGTTGGAGCCCTAGCCGCATCCAAACGCAGCGCGCTAACCCCGAATGCTTTACAAGCGAATGAAGATGAAATGCTCCAGTCTGCTACCACACCCGAGAGAATCGAACACAATGCCGAACAAGGTATTGAAATTGCCCGTCGCAGTCTAGAAACCAAAATTGCCCAGTTAAATTCAGCCATTGACGACGTGCGCCAACAACTGAGCAGTCCGGTCAGCCCCGAAAATGGCGATCGCGAATAATTTTCCCAAATCATTTCTGCCCCATATCTGGAAACGGAGCTTGTACAATGGGGAAAACATTCAATCGAGGAACTTCAAAACATGAGTAATGATATTATCCTACTTTTGATTAACAGCCTGTATAGTTTCATTAATATTTATGTGCTTTTGCTGGGCGTTCGCATTTTGTTAACTTGGTTTCAAACGGCGGGTTGGGCGCAACAAGGCATGATGCTTCTCAGCCCCATTACCGATCCCTATCTGAATATTTTTCGTTCGTTTGTTCCCCCTTTGGGCGGTCTTGATTTGTCTCCCATGCTGGCAATTCTGGTTTTGGTTTGGGTCGGTCCCATTCTGGTCGGGATTATTGGACAACTCTTGTTCAGTTTGGCCATCTAATTTCGTTAGGGTTTCATTGTGGGTGCGAAGCTGGGAAAGCGATCGCACCGATTTGCATCTTCTTGGAAAATCAGACATGGCAATCCCCGATCGCGATCTTGCTTCAACACTGCGCCAACGCCGCCAAAATCTCAGCCAACTTATTGATTTTACGGCGATCCTGTGGTCGGGATACCCCCGATCGCGGAATTTTCCCGCCAATACCTTTCCGTTTCGGGCCAGCAGTCACTTCCTTTATTTTGCCGGCTTGCCTTTAGAAAATGCCGCCATTCGTTTGCATGGCGGCAAATTAGAATTGTATTGGGATAACCCCTCCGAAGAAAGCACCCTTTGGCACGGATCCCAGCCCGATCGCTCGGAAATTGCCGCCCAAATCGGCGCAGATGCGGCTTATCCCCTGGCCGAATTGAGCGATCGCGCCCTTGATGCCGCAACGATTGCCCTACAAGACCCCATTACCTATCAACAGCAAGTTAAAATTCTCAATCGTCCCCTTCCCCCTCCTCAAGAAAGTCAAGGGACGGATTTAGCCCTAATTCAAGCAATTATTTCTTTAAGATTAACCCACGATCGCGGCGCGCGATCGGAGTTGCAAAAAGCTGCCGATGTTGCGGTAGAAGCCCACAAAGCCGGGATGGCCAAAGCGAGGAAGGCGAAAACGGAAGCGGAAATACGCGGCGCGATGGAAGGCGCGATTATGGCTCGCAACATGACTTGTTCGTATAACAGCATCGTCACCCGACAAGGAGAAGTCCTGCATAACGAACGCTATGACAATACCCTGCAACCCGGGGATTTGATCTTAGCCGACGTGGGGGCAGAAACCCCCTTGGGGTGGGCATCGGATCTTACTCGCACCTTTCCCGTTACGGGAAAATTTTCGCCGACGCAACGAGACATTTACGATCTGGTTCTCGCGGCCCAAGAGCGCTGTATCGAGGCCCTCGCCCCCGGGGTCGAATATCGCGACATTCACCTGTTAGCCGCCCTTACCTTGGCCGAAGGATTGGTGGATCTCGGCATTCTGCGGGGAATCCCTTCCGAATTAGTCGATCGCGATGTCCACGCTTTATTCTTCCCCCACGGGATCGGTCACTTGTTAGGGTTGGACGTTCACGATATGGAAGACTTGGGCGATTTAGCCGGCTATGCCGAGGGACGAAAACGCAGCGATCGCTTTGGGTTGGGATATTTGCGCTTGCATCGTCCCCTGCGATCGGGGATGTCGGTCACTATCGAACCCGGATTTTATCAAGTTCCCGCCCTACTTCAGAAGGCAAAAATGCAGTCTCAATATCAAGAGACTGTAAATTGGGAACGTTTGGAACAATTTGCGGACGTGCGGGGCATTCGCATTGAAGATGATGTTTGGGTGAGCGAATCAGGATGCGAAGTCTTAACGGCAAAATTACCCAAGTTGGCCGAAGATGTAGAAGAATGGGTCATGGGTCATGGGGAATCGGTAATCGTTAAGAATCATTAAACGATCGCGAATGTCGTTCCAAGC
>JBFRWJ010000349.1:0-24718 GCA_051439525.1 Spirulina sp.
GTACTGGCCCGAGGCCGAGACATGCGATTGGCGAACGCAGAGAGGGCATTCAGCAATATTTTGGACTTGCAAGGGAGTCAGATCGGAGAAGGTTTGAATTCCGGCTTTGTTTTCGTACCAACCGTAGGAAAGATAGTCGATTTCGCCAATTTTGTTGAAGGTTTCGCGGTCGAGGTATCCCAGTTCTAACTTGCCCGTATCTTCTAAGGGACCCCCCGGGGTCGCGGTAGAAAAACTATTGCCGAAATCGACGATCAGTCGATTGTTATCTGCATCGAAGCGACAGTAGGTATTGTTAAAAAGTGGAGATTTAACCGTTCCTAACAGGCGACCGGGAACCCAATGTTTGGGTTCTCCTTCGTCATAAACACCGATCGCTCCGACGACTCGACCCCAAGAAAAAGTGGGAGAATTGCGATCGTCGTCGTACCCATTAACGGTAAATTTAATCGATAGCGTGTTGGGACTGAGTTGTTTGAGTTGTTGTAAAAATGGAGAGTCGAGGGTTTCTGCCCATTGAACGTTGGTAATCACCGATTGATAAAAAGCACTAAACATGGAGTCTGGCCGTCCGTTCGGCACATTGACCCAAATATCGGCAAAAGCAGCCACTTCAAAATCTCCCCAGAAGGCATTTTTGCCGGAACTCATGTCCCCCAAATGAATTTGGAATCCCCAGATCTCGGAAACCATCTGGTTTTCTGAATCTAAATCCACCAGTTTGCCGCTCACCCGAGCGTGAGAACCGTTCACATCCTGACCGATAACCGGGTCGGATGTGGGTTGGTCTTCATAAACCCCCAGTTCGTTAGACTTGTCATAACAAATGCTGCGCACCAAACAATCGCCGAATCGCCAATCGCCGCTTCCGTTAGGATTCCACCAGCCGCGAGTCGCACCGGGGCCGTATTTTTGGTCTTGGGGAACGAAAGCCCGATCGTTAAAATGATAAGGATCGTTATTAACCGTAGACGGATCTGCCTGAAATTTACCGGAAAAATGCAGTCTGGGAAAACTGAGATAAGTCATCTTAACTCCTTGTATTCTTCTCTCGATGGGAATGCGATTCCGGCAATCTCTATTTGCTTCTTCCCCAAAGTCAGCGTTTTACCCCTACTAAAATTCCACTGTTGGCAAAACTCGTTAGCAATTTATACAGATTCGCATTCAACGAGAAATTCTAGCGTTTGTGTGTCATGCTTCCCCAAATTCCAACAGAATTGTTTGATATTTTTGATGATTTGTAACAACAACACATAAAACTTCATCCTATTTTTTACGGTTGTTGAGCGTTACTTTTTTCTCCCACCAGCGACTAACTCCCCAAAATAACCCCGCCACGAGCAAAACCAAACCAAAAGATAAAGCAGTATGATTAAAAGTTGCTGCGGTTGCTCCCGTTACTGCATAAATGAAAGCCGCCGGAAACGCACCCGCTATCGTGGCGAGGATGACGCTCGTCCAAGACATGGGAGAGGTTCCAGCCATCACAACGGTGGTTTCGGCTAAAAGCGGTAGGGGACGGGTGAGCACGATCGCGATCGCCCCCCATTTGGCCAGCAAGCGATCGGCTTTTTGGCGTTCTGTTAAAGGAACAAAACGATCTAACACTGCGCTCCCGCGACGACCGAGGAAAAACCCGACGGAGGAGGCTGCTAAGTTACCGACCAACGATAAAACCGTTCCCAAAACGATGCCAAATAGCGCCCCATTGGCCACCATAACGAGACTCGAAGGCACTGGGAGAAAAATATCTCCCGTTAACAATAATACCCCCAGTAATGCCGCTCCCGAACTTGCCGTTGCCAAGCGATCGCTCGGGTCGGTCAAAAGCGGCAGGTGCAAATGTTCGACGAGGAAAAAACTCAGTAAAAAAAATAAAATTAACCCGCCGATTACCGTCCAATAATGTTTCATCATTCCCAGAATCTCCTATTCAGCCCATGCAAAAGACTGTCGTTCTCAATGTTGTCGGATTGACTCCCGCTCTTTTAGGAGAGCATACTCCCAATCTATCCCGATGGGCGAATTCCCGGCAAATTTTTCCCATTATTCCCGCTTTCCCGGCAGTCACCTGTACGGCACAGGCTACCTATTTAACAGGAAAATTGCCCCGAGAACACGGCATTGTCGGCAACGGTTGGTATTTCCGGGATACTTGCGAAGTGAGATTTTGGCGACAGTCTAACAAATTGGTACGAGGGGATAAGATTTGGGATCGGGCGCGATCGCTCGATCCGAATTTTACTTGTGCGAATTTATTTTGGTGGTATAATATGTACTCCTCGGCAGATTGGGAAGTGACGCCGCGACCGATGTATCCTGCCGACGGGCGCAAGCTTCCGGATATCAATACCCAACCCCCACAATTGCGCGAGCAACTCCAAGCCGAACTCGGGCAGTTTCCCTTATTCCAGTTTTGGGGCCCGGGAACGTCTATTGCCGCCAGTCAGTGGATCGCCCGGGCCGCCCAATGGCTCGAACGGAAAGCCTCGCCGACTCTCACTTTAGTTTATCTCCCTCACCTCGATTACTGCCTGCAAAAATTTGGTTCCGAGAATACAGAAGCGATCGCGGCAGATCTGCAAGCAATCGATCGCGTTTGTGGGGAGTTAATCGACGTTTACCAAGCCCGTAACGCTCGCATTCTCGTCCTTTCCGAATACGGGATCGCCCCAGTTTCCCAACCCGTGCATCTCAATCGCATCTTGCGGGAAGCGGGTTGGATAGCCCTGCGCGAAGAACTGGGACGAGAACTGTTAGATGCGGGAGCCAGCCGCGCTTTTGCCGTTGCCGACCATCAAGTTGCTCACATTTATGTACGAGATAAAGACGATGTTTCTCGCGTTTGTACTTTACTGGCAGGAGTCGAGGGAGTCGAAACGGTTTTAGATGGAGAAGGGCAGCAAAAAATGGGGCTGGACGATGAGCGATCGGGGGACTTGGTCGCGATCGCCGCGCCGAATGCGTGGTTTACTTACTACTATTGGTTGGACGATAGCAAAGCCCCAGATTTTGCCCGCACGGTTGATATTCACCGCAAACCCGGTTACGATCCGGTGGAACTGTTTCTCGACCCGCAGTTAAAATTTCCCCAACTGAAGATCGCTTGGACATTGCTCAAAAAACAGTTGGGCTTTCGCACTTTAATGGATGTCATTCCTTTAGATGCGACTCTCGTTAAAGGGTCTCACGGTCGCTTGTCTGCTTGCAGGGAGGAAGGGCCTCTACTCATTGGGGCGAATCTGCCCTTTCCGGAAAACAAAGCGATCGCGGCAACGCAGATTTACGATTGTATTCTCCACTCTCTACTCGATGGGTAATGCGAAAATCTGACCCTTATTTTCGGTTAGATTGCTTTTTATGGCTAGCTGCTATCCCTAGAATACCTAGAGTTAAGATACTTAAGAAGGAAGAAGGTTCGGGCACTGATACTGACTGCACCTCTGTTGATGGCGTAATGTCGATCGCGCTTGTTGCCGAGAGAATTTCTAGGCTAAGGTCTAGAGAACCATCATTGACTAACCCGGGCAGAACCTGATAGTCTAACTCCCAGAGTTTACCTGTCGTGTTGGTTGATAAACCCGTGTAGGTGGACTCCAAAAAGCCAAAATTTTCACGACCCGGCAGGCAGGGAGGTGGAGGGGGAAATAGAAATATTGGAGATGGCGTACAGAAGGTAATGGAGTCGGGTGTATTAAATGGACCTACACCAGCATTCTTCGTATTGGCCAGTTCCAGTTCCAGCTCGGAGGCATCCCAAATCACTCTAAAAGTTAAATTTAAGGGACTGTTTAGACCTGCCGTATCAAGTAGAACTTCAACCGGAATATTTGTTCCTATATTCGTTCCTATATCTAAAACTGTATCCCCATCAATCTGACTGCCAACTGGAGTCAATGATAAACTCATAGCATGAGTAGGGCTCGAACTCATTAATAAGTTCGCGAGGAAAGAGATGAGACTCAGAGGGAATGCTGTAAAAAGTAATTTCATTGGGGAGGTTCAGTTTCAAGAACACTATTGAATATCATTATACTCCCGAAATTCCCACAGAAATGCTAAAGATGCGATCGCACCAAATAGGCGATCGCAGCTATACACCATGGATAGTGATGTTATTGACTACGGATGAAAGTGCATTTTAGTCTAGAGACCGGATTACATTTCTTTAACCATTCTGTTGCAGCCACTCCTCCGCAATCCGTTTTTCTCGTTCGATTTGAGGTTGATTCACATCAGGATTGGGAAATTGCTCGATCTCGTCTAAAGCATCGCTAAAAAGTTCGACCGCTTCTCGAACAATTTTGGATTTATTTTCTTGTTTGCCCAATTCGTGTAAAATTTGCGCTTTGAGATAGGTAATTTCCGGATTATCTCCTGTTTCCTTTTGCACTCGTTCGACGCGATCTAATGCCTCTTGAAATCGCCCTAAATCTCGGTAGGCCAGTGCCAAACCGCGATCGCGCAAATAAGCGGGTTTGGCTGTTCGCTCGAAGTTTTCAATGGCGGTATCGGGACTGGAAAAGGGTAAATTAACGGCGAGGAGTAATTCCATATAACCTTTGGCCAAATTCAGCTCCGGATCGCTAGGATCGGCATCTTTAGCCGCATCGAGAGCTTGAAAAATTCTCTGGAGTTTGGGCACTGCACTCAGATAGTTCTTATTTTTTAAGACATCGTAAGCCCCTTCCAGCATCAAACCAATGCCATTGTAGAGATTGCCTCGCACGGGGTCTTTAGACATTAACCGTTCTGCGGTTTCTTTGGTTTTTTCCCCGTGAATGCGCAGAGTTTCCCAGTCGTTTTTATTGTAGGCTAAGGCAGCTTGGAGGGCGTGGACGAGGGGTTCGTCATCATCTTCGCGAAGGGCTCGAGTAATAAGGCGTTCGGCTTCGCGATAATCTCCCTCTTTGAACATCGCCTCAAAGACTTCTTCTGTAGCATCGCCGATGGGTTTCTCGGGGTTGCGCTGAAAGGGATCTCCAGCTAAAGCGAGGGATCCCCAACCGATGGACGCGATCGCCACAGCCGAAGAGAGAATAAGAGAAAAAGATCGAGACGGTTTTAATAATTGTTTCATCATGAGAATTTCCCAAACATTGACAAGATTATCAAGAAAGAGTGAACGGGGGAAAGAATTGACAGCTTTCCCGCTATTCTCGCCTCTGGCATCCTGACGGGCTTCTATTTCTTCGAGTTCCTTTAATTATCCACGATCTGCGATCGCTGAAGAAAAATTTTCTCTTGAACGTTGACATTAGGAAGAAAGGGAAGAGAAGATACTTATTGTTAAAAACCTATACTACAATAAAAAAACTCACACTTGCCGTATTTTTTGTCAGTTTGCTCGCGGGCGCGATCGAGTCCGCATTGGCGATCGCTTGCGATCCCGATCCGCTTTGTATCGTCAAAAAAAAGCGATATCCGCGATCGCATCCCTAAAAATGCGATCGCGATATCCGATATCGTGTTGAAGTTACAAAATTGTTAAAATTGTTAAGGGGGTGAGAATTTTGCCCATTGGCGCTTCTGTTGGGGTTGGCATGATTACATTCCCTGCTACTCTATCTTAATTATGACCATGTTTTGCAGAATCTGGCGATCGCGATCCTAGATGGAATTCGGATCGATGACTTCAATTTGAGAACACCAAGAAAAGTCTTTTACATTGAATGTATAAATGCTGGTCACTTGATGAGAAAGCATAATTGCAATATGAATTAGATCAAAAATTCCTCCATTTGTAACGGGTCTTTCTTCAAGCAATACCATCCAACGATCGAGAAGATCGGGAGGAGTTGATAGCACTAATACATGAGGCATTTGAGACATTCGGCGAACCCGCATTATAGCTTCGTTTGGCTGTAAGGGTTGTGCTAATATTGCTGGATTTGTTATATAAGAATAAAACTCTGCTAAGACTTGCGAAGAGATACATAAAAGCTCTTTTTCGCTCGGTCTAAATATTTCTAAGGCGGCTCTATGTTGAGGTGCTCTAACATTAGCAACATAGGCTAAAATATTGGTATCGAGATAAATGCGTTTAGGTTCTTTGGCCATAGAGCAGACTGCGATTAAAAGGTTGTAAGATATCACTTTCAAAAAATAAGGGCGTTGGATCGAAATCCGAAACCTTATCTTTATCTTTTGGTTGCTTCAGCTTGTTGGTGGTTCTGAATGCTTCGGCGATCGCTTGCAATTGTTCGATTTGCGCGGGAGCGAGTCCGCTCAGATCTATTGTTGTTGTCATGGGAAAGGATTCTAGAGATATATAAACATTATACACGCCCCGGATGGGGAGGTGCGATCGCTTGACTCGATAGTCTGGGTGAAGATTTTATGATACAAAGGAAGAAGTCGAGTGAGAGGGAGGATGAGAAATTCCTACACAAGCGCAAGTATTGCAGTGTTTTAATCTTTGCTGTTGGGCAACGAGGATGTATTTACCAATTTATTTGGTTCGGATTGACCAACGGACAGGAAATATCTTCTTTTTAGCGGGAGAAGAAAACATCATTGAAATTTATCCAAATGGAGAGTGGAGATATGTCACAGAATAGCACGAATTTTGAATTAATGAATCTTAAAGAGTTGCGACTGTATGTGTTGGCTCATCGGGAGAATGATACAGCATTTTATACTTATGTCGATCGCTTGCATCAAGAGGCAAAATGGGTACAGAATCCTCCTTTGCGATCGATGGAAGATTTAGAAAATTATCCGGAATTTCTCGAACGATTAAAAAATGATTCTGGAAAGCGAGTGTAAAAGGAAAAAAGCGATTGCGTTTCTTATTTCCAGAAACGCGATCGCGCTTCCCATCTCAAACAAACTTAAGATTAATGTAAAGTTTCATTCGCGAGGGCGCGTTCCATTTCTGCCTCCAATTCCTGTAAATAATGCGCCAAATTCCAAGAGAGTTTATAGTCGCGATCGCGCAATTCGATGCCGCAAATCGCCTCATCTCCCGTCTCAAATTTGACCTCCACCTCCATCCCGATCTGTTCCCCGATCGCTTGGACGAGACGAGAACGTTTGTCCGGTGCGATGGCAAAGGCGGTCCGGATCGCCAGTTCTCGCCCGGGACTCGGGGACACAGAAGAACGCATCATCTCGAGTTGGGCATCATCGAGGTGGTGCAGGCGATCGATAAACGCTTCTACGATCTGCGCCTCCAAATCTGCATTCGCCAAATCTCCCAAAACGCGACGGGCGATCGCGGCAATTTGCAAACTGGCTCTTTGCTGCAACTCCTGTAAAAAAGCCTTCTTTTCTCGCTCTAGTGCTTCGTACCATTGAGTGCGGGCGGTATCGACCTCAGCGCGCGCCCCTTCTCTTAAAACTTGACGTTCTTGTTCGATCTCCTGCTTGGCAAGGTTTAATCGTTCTTCTCGTTGCGCCTCAAATTCCTGTTGTTTTTGGCGATAAACCTCGGCTTCTTGTCGAGCTTCTTCCACCCTTGTCTCGGCTTCTTGGAGTCGCGCGGTAATTCTCTGCTCCCGTTGCTCCATGGCGTGTACGATCGGGCCGTAGAGAAAGCGCTTGAGGAGAACGACCAGAATGAGAAAGTTAATAATTTGGGCAATGGTAATAAACGGATCGATTAACATGATTTACCCCCCGCCTCGACTCACAAAATAGCTCCAAAAAGGATTGGCAAAAATCAAGATCAACGCGATCACCAAACAGTAAATTGCCGTTGATTCCACCAATGCCATGCCAACAAAGAGGAGGCGAGTGATGGTCTTGGCTTCATCCGGCTGTTGTGCGAGGGAACTTAACGCTTGAGCGAGCGCGCGACCTTCCCCCAAAGCCGGACCGATAGAGCCGATCGCAATGGTAATGCCTGCCGTCGCGATCGATGCCATGCCAATGAGTGCGATATTATCCATGTTCGAGATCTCCTGTTTCCTCGTTTTTGTCTTCCCGGACTGCGGTCGCGGCAGCAATGTAAACCATTGCTAGAATCGCAAAGATATAGGCTTGAATCAGTCCCGTTAACAGCCCCATCATCTGCATGATTGCCGGGAAAAACAGGGGAGCAACGGAAAGCAAAATCCCCACAATCATCGTACCGCTCATGACGTTGCCAAACAAACGCACGGCGAGGGAGAGAATGCGAGAAAAGTCACCAATAATATTAAAGGGCAGCATGATGGGGTTCGGCTCGAGATACTGTTTGAGGTAGCCCCACAGTCCCTGCTTGCCAATCCCGTAAAGGGGCACCGCGAAAAAGACACAGATCGCGAGAGCAGCCGTGGTGGAGAGGGAGCCAGTGGGAGGTTGATAGCCGGGGATAATGCTCAAGACGTTGGATGCGGCGATAAAGATAAACAGAGTGCCCACAAAAGGGAGATAGGGGGCGGGATCCTGTTCGCTAATTTCTCGAATTTGGTTGCCGATCCCCAAGACGAGAACTTCTAAGAGATTTTGTCCTCGGGAGATGTGAGTTGAGGACGATAACTTATGAGTGACGAACCAAGAAAACACTACGAGCAATGCCATCACGAGCCAAGTAAACACGAGAGTCGCACTGAGAGAGAGCGTCCCCCATTGCCAAACAATGATTCCATCTGGGGTTAGATTCATAAATTTTTACTCCCTTCTTGAGGTTGAGTCAGTTTTGACTTCTGAAAAGGTGGTCGTGAGATATATAAAAATATTACGAGTGATGAGGAAGCCAAAGATGCAAGTTAACAGAACTATAATTAATTTTCCGCCAACGAAGCGCGCGATAATGAGATAAAACCCTCCTAACGCGATCGCCAAGCGCAGCAGCAAGCTGACGGAGAACAAGAGAAAAGGATGCTCGCTCGCGGGGAGTTGTCGCACGGTCAGCCAAAGACCGCCAAAGTAGAGCAATCCCAGTCCTAAGCCAGCCACGAAAGCGAGGGTTAAAGCCAGCAAGTCGAGGGTCATATCGCGATCGCGGATTGCGTCAATCCCTTCTATTGTAAACCCATTACTCGAGGGAATTCCCAATTCACCGCCGTTGCCGATCGATCGCCGCGATCGTCCAAGTTTACGAAAAGTGGGTTAAATGCTGCAAATTGTAAAAAATCTTGTCAAAAGACTTTGCTTTTGTCCTTACTGGCAGTACAGTCAAAAACAAATCTAATTATCTGGATTTGAAAGAGTCAAGCGGGTGTACAAATTTTTTCAACTCTTTCAAGCCATCAAGTATTGCATTGCTGTGAAAAAATGGAGAGCGATCGCATTCCTTGGGGAATGTGGGGGTTTTTAGCGATCGCAAGAATCCGGAAAACATCAAGTATTCGTGCATAGGAGATTTTAATTGATGATTCGACATAAGGCCGGACAGATCTTAACAGCCTGCGCCCTCATTGCCGTTCTCTGCGGAGGACTTCTCTGGGGGAGTGGGATGGTTGCCAATGGGAAAGCGATCGCACAGGAGTTATCCGCTTGTGATGAGATTCCCTATAAAGAACTGTGGGAAGTTATAACCTACGACCAAGACACCTCCGCAGAGTGGGCGACCGATGACACCAGTTGCTATGCTTGGGATGCGTTTTTAGCTTTTAATTTGCCCTCAGCAGGCAAGGGATCCTCAGAGCCGGATTTTAATAAGCCCTTTGGGGATGCTCCCGTTGTTTGGGAAGGTTGGAAAGAAAGTTCGGAAGTCTATTTACCCAATGGTGCCCCACCGACTCCTTGGGGATCCCCCAGACAAGTTCCCCAACAAGTTATTGAAAAGGCAGAAAAAATGGGTTTGCCTCTCGACCAGCCCTTTCATAATCTCGGTTTGATTCAACAAGTTTCCGGCTTAGTTTTCAAAAGTAGCGAAGACAACAATAACGAACCCATTCGCTATGAATTAGCAATGGATGAAAGTACCTTTGATTTTATCAACGAGAACAATCCTTACGGGCAACCCCTCTATAACCTCAACGGTCAAGAAGAATATGCCCAACGCTGCCGTCGATTTCGCTTGCCCCAAGATTGGGATGATTGTTTGCAATTTGATTGGGACGCGGTTGAAGTCAAAACATCTTGGTTGTGGCTTGCTAATAATCCGCAAGCAGGAGAAATTGAAGATCGTTACATTACAGCCAATGGCTATTATCAAAAATTCAATAACGATGGTACGCCCGTTATGGCAGGTGGCGAACCGGTTTATGAGGTCAGTCCCGTTGCGCTCACCGGAATGCACATTGTGACTAAGGCACTGAAACAATGGGTTTGGACAACTTTTGAAAACGTCTACAATGCAGATTACACGCCGGCAACGATTGAAAATCCCATTCCCGATGATGCACAAGAAGCCAACAAAATCTTTGGAGAGCGCGTTGCCGATACAAAATATGCGAATTATGAATTAGTTGGCACGCAAATTAACTTTATCGATCCCGAATTGCTGGCAAATTCTCAAATTGAGACGAATTTTCAAAAGAATTCTTCCTGTATTACTTGTCACGCGATCGCCGCGATCGCCACAACTTATGAAGGTCCTTTGCGCCTTTCTTTTGTTGACAACGAAGATGGCAATTTAACCTACTACGTCGGCGAGCTTACAGAGGACGTACAGGAACAACTACACAGCAACTTCATGCCCATGGATTTCGTCTGGTCGATGCGTTTGGCCAAGCGCGACAGAAGCAACTAATTGCCCTTCAACTATTGTTAATAGGAGATATTGATGAGCGTTCTCTCTCTACCGCGAATTTACTTTCAAGGATGGTCATTTTGGAATCCCGATACGGTCAATAATAGCCCGAACCTTTACGATGCCGCAACAAATGCTGTAGTCTATCCGGAGGGGGTTCACAACGACGAGGAATATCAGAAATTTGTGAAAACGCCGGCATCCCGTAGCTGGAATCTCTATGGCGATCACGCTTGTGGCTTTGTGAGTCAAGACAACAAACCCTCTGAAGCGCCTTATGTTACCAATGTCACACTTACGGGAGCATCTCTTGCCGATGGGAGTTATATCACCGAAGATCCCCTTCTGGGCAAAGAGATACAAATTTTAGGGAACAAGTTCAACGATCGCCTGACTGCCGGTCGTCTCGTCGATTCCAATCCCTACGGCGCGATGTCCTCTCAGATATTCTTTGCTCAACTCAAAATTGGAGACGATAACACGGGGATTCTCGGCTCGAGGGATCGTCGCATGTATTCTTATTGGGTGATCGTCAAGCGCAACCTCGATCCCAACCTACAGATTGCTGGACCATTCGGTGCGGTTTGGCAAACGGCGATTCCCTTCGACCAACTCGAGATTAACAATGGGGAAAGTTCTCAGTTAATCGCGCAATTGCAAGGCGCAATGCAAGAACCGGGTGCATTGGGGTTGATGATTCGCTTTACAACTCAAACCACATTGTACTATGTCACCATCAATCCAGACGATCCCAATGATATCCGCAAAAATCAAGAAACCCTCAGCCAACGATATTTAAATGGAGAAGTGTTCTCCAATCCCGCGTATAGCTATACCCTAGGTTCCATCGGTGTTTGGAAGGAAGGAGAATTGGCCTCAGTTCCTGGGGGACGTTACTTGATGCCGGGAGACCCTGTCGTAGTCTCCGAAGCACTTCGCGAAGGCGTTTCGCAAAAAGATGCCACCGTGACTTTGGGACCCTTGCTGGCGGAATTAGACGAGTCTCGCAGTACCTTGAGTTTAGATGCACTCTTCACAATTCCCGCTTACACTCAAGAGGGCGCGATCGCAGACTTGGGGAATCTGATTATTAAGGCTGGAGAGACAGAGATTGCCACTTTAGATTATGGGCAATACAACCAAGCGGCCTATGAAGAGAAAGCCGGCATTATCGATATTACGGGTCTCACTGCTGCCCAAATTAGCGCCATTCAATCCCAACCGTTACAGTTATGGCTCGATCGCACGAGCTGTAAAGGGTTAGGTGACTATTTATGGTCTTTGGTGCAAGAATCGGTCAAAGATGTCAAACGCTCTGTTAAAGCCCTCGAAGAGCAAAATCTCACGGCACTCAGCGACGATCGCAGCATCTATATCGAACAGGACGAACCCGTGACCTGCACGGTGCAGGTTCGCGATCGCGGAAGAATTCCCCCAGCCGGAATGCGCTTGTCCGTGGCTCAATCTCCGATTTATCCGAATAATGTTGGTAATATCATCGATATCTCTAACACGATTATCGAACTAGACGAACAAGGCCGTGCCACGATCGATCTCGCGCCCCAGAATCCAGGAATATGCTATCTCTTGTTTGAGCCTTTTTCCGGAGATACACCCCCCGATCCACCTCAAGCGTCCCCATACACTGACTTCAGCGTCATTCGCGTCATGCCCTTTGACAACGATCTTGGGAATCCGGCCATCACTCCCGACGAGCAACTGACTTGGGACTTCATGTATGCCCATGTTTTCCGAACATACGACTTGGTTTATCCCATTATGTCCCAAATAATTCCCCTGAACAATCGTTCCCTGATGGAAGGTGCTTGGATGCAAATCAAAGCCGTGCTTGGCAATCCCGATATTCCTTACACCGAAGAGCCCATGTGGGAGAGTACCATGTACATGTCAATCACGCGGGATTTGTCCAAAGGCAAGCGCCAACTGTTGGATCGCTGGTGCAATTTAGTCTCGCGAGGAAATCAACCTTAAATACCCCGAGGAAAAGTCGGAGCGATCGCCTTCCTCCCCACCCAAAAACGGCGGCGAGGGTGCTGCGACCATAACGAAGTTTGGTCGTATGGCGGCGCGTTCGAGCTGCCGAATTCGATTCGGCAGTCAGCACCTTGGGAATCGCCGCCAATTACTTAGACGGGGGAATCTTAGTTTTTGATAATAAAATCGTGCAAGATGTTCGGGGAATTCCTTACGAATTAAGCGACTCGATACAGTTTTTGAATTATTAGCAAACATGGTATAATCAACACATGTTAACAACATTCCGTTACAAGCTCAACCCCTCTCAATCCCAGTTGTCCCTAATGGACGATTGGCTCAATATGCTGCGCTCTCTTTACAACTTTTGTTTGAGAGAACGCATTGAGGCTTACGAGCAAGTTAAAGCTCCCATAATGGGAAATTATTGCGACCTAAAAACTAAAGCGGAATGTTGTCCCTTGGCTTGTTCTGTTAACAAAAATGCTCTTTACGGTCATCCTTGGACAAACAAGGGAAAAAGACGAAGTGCGGGAAATCAACAAGATTCTTGTTTGCCCGAACTCAAAAAGGCGAGACCTTGGTACAAAAAGATCAATGCCGATGTTTTGCAGTTATTAATAAGGAGGTTGAGTAAGGCATTTGAAAACTTTTTTGAGCAGGGGAGAGGATACCCAAAACCCAAAAGACGCTCTCGTTTTCGTTCATTTGCTTACAAGCCCAAACAAGTCAAAATCAAAGAGAACAAGGTATATTTACCCGGATTGGGGTGGATGAGATTTTTTAATTCTCGTTCCATTCCTGATGGATTTGAAATTCGCACCGTTACTATCCGCAAAAAAGCAGATGGATGGTACATGGCAGTGCAAATTCGAGATGATTCTGTTCCCGAAACTCCAGCAATTAAACCCGAAGAAATTCAATCCGCACTTCGGCATGGCTCAGTGACCGCTCTAGGGGTTGATGTGGGGATTAAGAAATTGGCTTCGTTGAATACCGGAGAAACAGTTCCCAATCCTCGATTTGGCAAACAAGTGGAGAGAATAAAAATGATTCGTCAGCGTCGAGCATCTCGTAAGAAAAAAGGCTCTCGCAATCGTGCCAAAATGTATCGTCAGCTTGCTAAACTCGACCAAAAAATTGCTAATCAAAGAGAAGATTATCATTGGAAATTGGCAAATCATCTCGTCAATCAAGCCGATTTCATTGTCTTTGAAGATTTAAACATTAAAGGCATGACGGCACGATGCAAACCCCAAAAAGACAAGGAAACGGGAAAGTATTTACACAATAACCAAGCTGCGAAATCGGGATTGAACAAAGCAATTCTTGATGCTGCGTGGGGAGAATTAAAACTCAAAACTAAAGTTGTGGCTGAAAAGTCAAGCAAGTTAGTGTTAGAAGTTGACCCCAAACATTCGTCTCAAGAATGCTCCCATTGTGGCTATGTTAGCCCGACTAATCGCGACAAGGAAAAGTTCTTGTGTGAAAGTTGTGGCCATCACGACGATGCTGACGTTCAAGCATCAATTAATATCCTGCATCGCGGACTTAAAACTCTGGGAATTAGTCCTTCTCAGCTATGCAGAGTCCCTGCAAAAGTTACGCTCGAACCTGAATTAACAGGTTCTTCCGAAATCGGAACGGAGAAATCACTACCTGTTGGGGTTGGTGAGCCGGGGAATCCTCCAACGAGAGAATGGATTCAGCTAAGTCTGTTCGCTTAATTGTTGGAGAGAAGGTTGTTTGAGGTAACTCAGGCATCATCCGATCCCTCCGAGGCCACTGAGCTGCGCCGAAGTGGGGATTCTCCCACCATAATCTTTGATTTGGTGGGATGAGGATGTCAAATCTGCCCGGGAAGGCGATTGCCAAAATACGATTTGTTGGGTCGATGGATTTAGCCAAGCACGACCAAAGCAACTAACCCATCATGCAACTATTATCAACAGGAGATATTGATGAGCGTTCTTTCTTTACCGCGAATTTACTTTAAGGGATCGTCATTTTGGAGTCCCGATACGGCGAATAATGAGTCAGCCAATTACAATGAGGCGAACAATGAAGTTAACTTGCAACCGGGTGTCACCTACGAGACCTACAAGCAATATATGATGGAATACGTGGTGAACCAACAAGACCCCAGCCAAAGCAACATCCGCAGCAATAATTGGGATTTTTACGGGGATCACAGTTGTAGTTTTGTGAGCGATCGGAGCAAGGCCGTTTATGGAAATTATGGCAATAATGTCACCATTACTGGGGGATTGCTTGCCGATGAAACCTATACGACCGCAGATCCCCTCTGCGGTAAAGGGATACAAATCTTAGGGAACAAGTTCAACGATCGCCGCACTTTTGGTCGTCTCGTGGATGTGGATCCCTATTCTTATTGGTCGTCCCAAATCTTCTTTGCCGACCTCGAAATCGGAGATGAAACCACAGGAATTCTCGGATCGCGGCATCGTCGCATGTATTCTTACTGGGTTGGCGTGTCTCGCAACCTCGATCCCGACCTGAAGATTGCTGGGAGCACCGGAGCGGTTTGGCAAACGGCCATTCCTTTCGACCAACTGACGATCGCCAATGACAGTGACTCTCAGTTGCTCGCTCAATTACAAGCGGCAATGCAAGAACCGGGGGCTTTGGGATTAATGATTCGCTTTAGTACCCATATTACCCTATATTATCCCACTATCAATCCCAAGGATCCCAATGATATCGCGGGGAATTCCAAAATCCTCAGCGAGAAATATTTAAGCGGTGAAGTTCTTGCCAATCCAGCTTATAGCTATACGGTCGGTTCCATTGGCGTTTGGAAAGAAGGAGAATTAGCCGCCGCTCCCGGGGGTCGTTACTTAATGCCGGGATCTCCTGTCGTCGTCCTCGACGCGCTTCTCGAAGGCGTTTCCCAACAAAACGCGACTGTTACCTTGGGTCCCTTGCTGGCGGAGTTAGACGAGTCGCGCCGTACCTTAAGCTTGGATGCGATCGGCACTTTTCCGGGTTACAAGCAAAGCGGCGCGATCGCTAACTTGGGTTCTCTGGTCATTAAGGCAGGAGAGACCGAGATCGCGACCTTAGATTACGAGCAATACAATCAAAGTGCTTACGAACGCAATGGGGGCATTATCGATATTCCCAATCTCACTTCTACTCAAATCAGTGCGATTCAGTCCGAATCATTACAGTTATGGCTCTCTCGCTCCGGCAAGAGTTTAATAAGTCAGTTATGTGCTTCGGTTCGAGAGTCCGTAAATGGCATCAGTCCCTCGGTTATGGCCCTCGAAGAGCAGAATCTCACGGCATTAAGCGACAATCGCGGCATTTACATCGAACAGGACGAACCCGTCACCTGTACCGTGCAGGTGCGCGATCGCGGTGGAATTCCAGCATCGGGAATCCGTTTGGCAGTCGCTCAGTACGATAATAATTGGAATTATGTTCCTCCGAATTCTGAGTCTTGTTGCATCGATCTTCCGGCCGTGCCAATCGTTGAAGTTGACCCCCAAGGTCTTGCCACCGTCACCTTAACGCCCGTCAAATCGGGATGTTGCAATCTCTTATTTTTACCCTTTTCCGGAGCTACTCCCCCGAAACCGCCCGCATCCGTTCAACCCGCTTATTCTGACTTCAGTATCATTCGGGTCATGCCGTTTGACAACCATCTCGGAAATCCGAGTATCACTCCGGACAGTCAACTGACATGGGAATTTATGTACGACAATATATTCCGAGTCTACGACTTAGTTTATCCTGTCATGTCCGAAATCATTCCCATGAATAATCGTCACTTACTTGAAGGTGCTTGGATGCAAATCAAAGCCGTTATCGGCGATCCCTATCTCCCTCATGAAGAGGATCCCATGTGGCAAAGTACGATGTATATGTCCATCACGCGGGATCTGTCGAAAGGCAAGCGCCAACTGTTGGATCGCTGGTGCAATTTAGTTTCTCGGGGAAATCAACCTTAAATTGCCCGAGGAAGAACAAGCGCGAGTGTCTTCATCGCTAAGTAAGGTAAGAATTTCCTACCTTACTTTTGGTTTCGCTAGATATTATTCACTAATATTCAAGTTATTAATCTGAGCTTGCAAGGGAGAGGTAATTCTTGCCATTAAACGAGAAAAGGGTAGGCTTTGAATATAAACCTTACCGGGACCGGTCATCTTGGCTAGAAATAATCCCTCTCCTCCGAATAAAAGGTTTTTAATTCCTTTCATAAACTGAATATCATAATCCACTGAAGGCGAAAAAGCCACCAAGCATCCCGTATCGACTTTTAACACTTCTCTTGGTGCTAAATCTTTCTCAATAATTGCTCCTCCTGCTTGTACAAAGGCCAAACCATCTCCTCGCAAACGCTGTAAAATAAACCCTTCTCCACCAAAAAATCCTGCCCCCAAACGTTTGGTAAAAGCAACCTGAATCTCTGTCCCACTCGCAGCACATAAAAATGCGTCTTTTTGACATAAAAATTCTCCACCTAAAGCAGCCAGATCGAGGGGAATGATTTGACCCGGAGAAGTTGCAGCAAAGCCAACTTTTGACCGTTGTTTGCCGCCGTTGGCAAAGGTGGTAATAAAAAAGCTCTCTCCGGTTATCATGCGTTTAAAACCGGAAAACAAACCCCCTCCCATGCCCGTTTGCATTTCGATTCCTTGTTCCATATAAGTCATGGTTCCGACTTCGGCTTGTACGCCTTCCCCGGGATCGAGTTCGATTTCAACTAATTGTAAATCCGCACCGTAAATTTTGTAATCGATAACGTCTGCCATGTTTACCTCCAAATGATTCGTGAATTTTTAAGGGTTTAGGAAGCTTGCAACTCATCTAATTTTGCCAAAACTTCCGTGCTGTGAATAACGGGTTGTACTCCCAGAAAAATTTCTCGGAGAATTCCCTCGGGATCGATAATATAAGTATGGCGTAAAGATAAGAAACTCAACCAAGACCCGTAACGTTTACTGACGCTGCCATCGGTATCCGCAAGCAAGGGGAATTTTAAGCCTTCCGCGTCGCAAAATTCTGCGTGTGAGTCTACGTCATCGGCACTAACTCCCAAAATTTGTGTATTTCGTGCCAGATACTCGGGCAAATCTTTTTGAAATCTTTGGGCTTCTAAGGTACACCCCGACGTAAAATCTTTAGGATAGAAATAGAGAACGACCCATTGTCCCCGATAATCCGAGAGGGAAATTTCTCCATCTCCGGGATTGGTGGGGAGGGTAAACTCGGGGGCGGGTGCATTGAGATCGGGTTGTTTGCCTCCTAAAGCGATCGCATCGGGAAGAAAATTCAACCACACCAGACAGGCGAAAACTCCGGCAAAAAACAGGCGAAGTAGGGATCGGCGAGACATCAACAAAACCTCGATAAACTGGGAAATTTTTCTGCGATCGCGCTATCGTTAAACTGATATACAATTGCGATCTACCCAATTATAAAGACCCTTCGCTCTTTTTCTCCCCATCGCCAAGATACCGTCTGGCAAAGTTCGGAACTCGCAAAAACCTTTCTCGAAGGGGTGAGAGGGGCGATTCCTCTCGCTGCCGACCAAATTGATGTTATTTTAAGAATTGTCGCCATCACTCAGCCTCGAATGGAGAGTTTTTTAGATTTAGGCTGCGGGGATGGCATTTTAGGGCGATCGCTTCATCAAAATTATCCCCCTGCTCGCGGTATTTTTCTCGACTTTTCCGAACCCATGCTCGAGGCAGCAAAGGCAAATTTTTCTGAAACCCCAGAGAATCTCAGATTTGTTCCAGGAGATTTTGGCGAAGAAAATTGGCGCGATCGCTTAATCCCAGAGATGAGGGCATTAAATTTAACTCATTTCGATGTTATTGTTTCGGGTTTTGCCATTCACCATCAAAGCGATCGTCACAAACAACGAATTTATCAAGATATTTTTTCTCTCCTGAACCCGGGGGGATTATTTCTGAATTTAGAGCATATTGCTTCGCGATCGCGATGGGGGGAGCAGTCATTTAATCAACTATTTATCGATTCTCTCCACCGTTTTCATCAAGCCAAAGGCAGTCAAAAAACGAAAGAAGAGATTAGTCAAGAATTCTATCATAGAAATGATAAAAATGCAAATATTTTAGCACCCATGGAAATTCAATGTCAATGGTTACAAGAAATTGGGTTTATTGATGTAGATTGTTTTTTTAAAATCTTTGAACTTGCCTTATTTGGAGGACTAAAACCCATCTAAAATCGTTACTGATAACTTTTCGCTGTTCACTGATAAAGGGTGCTATCGATCGAGTGAAAACATGGAAATTGCATTTATTGGGGATTCCTTTGTCAGTGGGACGGGGGATCCGGAGTATTTGGGCTGGGTGGGAAGATTATGTGCGGAAATGGCTTTGAGAGGATATCAATTTACGATTTATAATTTAGGCGTTCGTCACGATACCAGTGCGGATATTAAAAAACGATGGTTGCGGGAACTTTCTTATCGCTTTCAACAAGGAGAAAAAAATCGCGTCGTCTTTTCTTTTGGAGTTAATGATACAATGCTTACAAAAGGTCAACCTCGGTTGCGATTGCAAGACTCTGTAGACAATACTTATAATATTCTTGCCGTCGCAAAAAAGTCATTTCCCGTTCTGACAATCGGCCCGCCTCCCGTCGCGAATCCCCAACACAATCAAAGAATTTATCATCTTTCCGAAGCGTTTTTTTCGATTTGTATTGAGTTAGATCTGCCCTATCTCGATATTTTTACGCCTTTGCGATCGTCCGTAACTTGGATGCAGGAGGTACGAGAAAATGATGGCATTCATCCTTATATTGGAGGTTATACCGAGTTGGCAGATTTGGTACAACATTGGTCGCCTTGGTTGTCTTGGTTTTCTCCAAATTACTCGCCCAATCGTCGGCGATCGCATCTTTCTTGATAGATTCCTCGCACAAAATCCACCTTTTTCTGGCTTGGGAGGAAGAGAGGAGGAGGAGAAGAGGAGAATTAAATAGTAAAAATTAAATTGATTAATTACCTATTTCATCCTTCATCCTTCATCCTTCATCCTTTCAGAATTCCTTCATCCTTTCAGAATTCCTTCACCCTTCATCCTGTTCTATGACTTTCGCTGCATCCTGATGAACGCAACCCCCTTCAAAGGCAACATACCAAGTATCGCTAACGGTTTTATAAAATTGAGTGACGGTAACGGTTTGACCGCTATAAGGAAGCGCGATCGCATCCCCTGCCTTTAATCCATCATGTTCTAAAATCGGCTCGGCCTTGCGAGGTTTGGGGACTTTGTGAGGCTTGTTGGATCCAGAAAGAGAAGGCTTAACAGGTGCAGTCCCAGAAGGCTTTGGTGCGACAATATCTTGGGATGGAGATGCAGCAGGCGCTTTGGGTGCTTTGGACTGGCCTTGAGGTCTTGGTTTCGGACGCATTAAAGCGGGTTTCTTGGGTTGATTCATGGACTCGTCACGGGGTAATATCTATAAAAATAGCTTACATCTTCTTCCCTTTGAGATCGGGAAGAAGACGCAATGTACGATTCGCAATTTATTCCCATTCAATGGTGCCGGGGGGCTTGGAAGTGATATCGTAAACGACGCGGTTTACGCCTTTAACTTCATTCACAATGCGATTGGAAATCGTTTCGAGGAGGTCGTAAGGCACTCGCGACCAATCTGCCGTCATACCATCTTCGCTGGAAACGAAACGCAACACGACAGGATGGGCATAAGTGCGCCGATCGCCCATGACTCCCACGCTACGAATGGGCAACAGGACGGCAAAGGCTTGCCAGAAATCGTTATATTTTCCTTGTTTTTGGATTTCATCCCGCACGACAAAATCTGCATCCCGTAAGATGTTCAAGCGTTCGGAAGTGACTTCGCCAATAATGCGAATGGCTAAACCGGGGCCGGGGAAGGGGTGACGGCGGATGATTTCCGAAGGGAGACCGATCGCGGCGCCAACTTTGCGCACTTCATCTTTAAAGAGTTTCCGCAGGGGTTCGATGAGTTTAAATTGCAGGTTTTTTGGCAGTCCGCCAACGTTATGATGGCTTTTGATTTTCACGGCTACCCGTTCCCCAGTTTTCGGATCCACGTTGGTATCGGCGGATTCGATCACGTCGGGGTAGAGAGTACCCTGGGCCAAATAATCGAAGGGCCCGAGGCGTCGGGATTCTTCTTCAAACACTCGGATAAACTCGTGACCGATGCGGCGGCGTTTTTCTTCGGGATCCGTGATACCTTCGAGTTTGGTGAGGAAGCGCTCTCGGGCGTTAACGTATTCTACAGGAATGTGAAATTGATGGTCGAAAATCTCCACGAGTCGTTCCGGTTCTCCCTTGCGCATGAAGCCCTGATCGATAAACATGCAGGTGAGGCGATCGCCGATGGCTTCGTGCATTAAAAAGGCGAGGGTGGACGAGTCTACACCGCCGGACAGGGCGAGGAGAACGCGCTTATCCCCCACTTTGGCGCGAATTTCCCGAATGGATTCCCCGACAAAGGCTTCTGTCGTCCAAGTGGGATGGCATTCACAGATGTGATAGACGAAATTGCGGATGAGTGCTTGCCCGTCGGTGGAGTGGACGACCTCCGGGTGAAATTGTACGCCGTAGAGTCGTTTTTCGTGATCGGCGATCGCGGCACAGCGCGTATTGTTGGTGTGGGCCAAAATCTCAAATCCCGGGGGCAGTTCCGTGCAGGAGTCTGCATGACTCATCCACATGGTGGAATTTTCTTCAACGTTAGTGAGGAGGTCGGTGGGATCGTCGATGGTGAGGGAGGCTTTACCGTATTCTGCTTGTTTGGCCCGTTCCACGCGCCCGCCTAACTGTTGTACCATTAACTGCATGCCATAGCAAACGCCGAGGATGGGAATGCCTAAGTTCCAGATCTCGGGATCGCAATGGGGGGCAAATTCGTCATAAACAGAGTTGGGCCCGCCGGAAAGAATAATTCCTTTCGGACTGAGTTTAGCGAGGTGTTCCGCGCTGGTGCGATAGGAGAGAACTTCTGAATAGACTTGCGTTTCTCGAATGCGTCGGGCAATGAGTTCGGAGTATTGCGAACCAAAATCCAAAATCGCGATCGTTGGGCGATTGATGCTTGTTTCTAAGGACTTTGGCGGCAAAGTCTCGATAGGGGTGGGGATTTGGGTTTGAGTAGTCATGGGCTATAGTTTGGGTATGCGAAACGAAGCCGATCGCGGCGATCGCAAAGCAGGGTTGATGTTGGGTTTTGGGTTTGAGTTAAGAAACAGTGAGATGAGTGCAGGTGTGACAAGATAGACTCCTCCCTCAAGATCGCGAGATAAAATCGAGAAACTCAAATCGGGAGTCAAAATTGGGAGTTCAACTCTCATCGTTAAGCGCTGAACCACCCAGAGCTGACAAACGGCATCAAAAACAATCTCGATCGTCAAGAGTCGATCTGACAATCAACAACTCCATACATCTTGTATAAATCGAGGGACTTCTCCAGCAAACAAAGAAATCGAATCAATGAGACAGCAAGCAAAAATGCCTTGTAATCAAAGGCTTGTTAAATACTAATTAGTTATTCAGAGCATTATACCACAATTCAGCAAAAACATTGTTGCATTTTGACTTTTTACAATAATATTCCGATCGCGATCGAAGAGGACGGAACCGATAGTCACCTCGCGATCGCCGTGCTTGCGAATATAGTCTCGACTGCGGCGATCGAGGGTTTCGGCGATCGAGTGATAAAGGCGATCGACGCTTTCGGGTTGGACTTGGCGCAGGAATTGCAAGGCAACTTCTGTGGTGGGTTTTTGGAAAACTTCTGCGAGAATATTTGCGGGTAAGCCGATTTTAGCACAATGGGCGGTGAGAATTTCCAAACGTCCGTCGGCGAGGTGGTGATGGGTATGGAAAATGCCGCCGGCGAGTTTGATCAGTTTTCCGTGATAGCCGAAAAGGAGAAGCGATCGCACCCCTAAAATTCCTGCCGTTACCAGTAAGGGACCCAACCAATTTGCCGTTTTAACCAGGCGATCGGCTTCAATTCCCAAACTGCGAGCCAAGTCTAAACCATTTTCTCCCACGCAGAATACCAAA
This sequence comes from Spirulina sp., assembly GCA_051439525.1. Lineage (GTDB taxonomy): Bacteria > Cyanobacteriota > Cyanobacteriia > Cyanobacteriales > Spirulinaceae > CCY15215. The sequence continues at coordinate 22,690 of JBFRWJ010000349.1, forward strand.
CTGTCAAATCGGGCGGCTTTTTCGGTCAATTCTTCTCGATAAATTTCTAACTGTTGGGGGGAACTTAAAGGTTGACTAATTCCCGTAGTTCCTAATAGGGAAAGTCCTTCAATGACACCAAAGGCTTCATTGGAGGTTCGTGCTGCCAGTTTGCGTCCTTCCGGTAGAATAATTTTAACCGTAATTGCCTCGTCGGGTGCAAGGAAAACTTGTAAATTTTGCTGTAAGAGTTGGGTGGCATAAGTATAAATTGCCGCTTTTCCGTCGCGATCGCGTTGTTTGCCGATTCCTTCTCCTCCTTCGAGGATAATTTGGTCGTGGGTAATGGGTAATGGGTAATGGGTAATGGGTAATTGGCGATCGGATCTCTCGATTTTCTCTCTGTTCTCTCGCCATTCTACGATTGTCCAGATGGGGGTATTGCGGGTTAAATCTAAATTATCTCCCGGATCGCTGTAGGTAATGGCTAAAGCGGCGCGATCGCTAATTTTAGCGATTTGTGCGATGGGAATTTCTGCGGTTTCTGGGGGAGCGACGAGATCGATCTTAACGGTTTCTAAAGGCGTTTGTTGCTGGAGGTAGCGCAAAGCAGCAACAGCAGCAGCACAGGTAAAAACAGGTAAGGTAAATCCCGATCGCGGTTGAGAAATAGTCATTAAAAATAAAAGTCTGAGAATCGTTTTTAAACAATTTGAGTTAGAGCAAAATCAAGCAATTCTTCCGCACGAGAGATGAGTCTTTCTGCTTCTTCTGTGGTAATATCGGCATCGAGCTCGTAATCTGCTCGCAGTCTCGTTCGTTCTGCATCAATAAGATAGCGATGAAAATGTACGGGAACTCTTCCGATATGAGCAAAGTATTGACCAAAAGCTGCAATAACGGCTGAATGACGAGAATAAGAGAGTCCATCTCCTTCCAGAAAAGCTGTTGCAACATAAAACATAGCATAGTAGGTGCGGGAAGCCGCAAATTCAGCAAATCCTCTAGCATTCAGTTCTTGAGCTGCTTGCAAACTTCGCGCTGCTTTTTCTAGCAATTTTTGTTGCTCTAGAGTCATATTATAATGCCTTCTCTGCGAATATTCCGAAAAAATGCGTCATTGCGCTGTTGGAGTTGTTCCGAAGTGGTGAAAGCGCAGCTAATTAAGGTGTTGTATTTTAAACATAGATCGGCGATCGCAAAGCTAATGCGATCGCTTTCTTCTGCATAAGAAAATGGATATTTCAGAACGATGAGGAGGTCTATATCCGAGTCATCTCGAGCATCTCCTCTCGCTTGGGAACCAAAGAGGATGAGTCGATCTAAGGTTTCGCCATAGAGAGTTTTGAGTTGTTGGCGCGTCTGGGTTAGGATTGTTGGCAATTGGGTAGTCATACAATAAAATCAGACAAGTTTAAATTTCTCTACTCATTCTCCTCTAATGTTTTTTGTGAAGCATGTCGAATATGCAGAATACGAACTATAGATTCTTCATTGGATTCCACAATTGTAAAAAGGATACGGTAACAACTGCGACCTTTTCCATAAATAAGCTGTCGCATTCCCTTTGAAAAATAAGCATTTTCTCGCGCTAGAGAACAACGCTTTGGCATTTTTGAAAGAGAGTAGATCGCTTGTAATAGTCCTTCATACCAGCGTTTTGCTTTTTGTACATCGGTGACTTGAGAAATCCACAGAAATTCAATATCTGCTTCAGCTTCAGCTATACTTGAGATTTCAACGCGATAATTCATTCTGAAATTGAGAGATCGTGTTTGCGATATTGTTCTCGTGCAAATTCTTCAAAAGAACGAAATCGACCTGCTTCAAAATCATCTAAACCACGTTGAATGCCTGCGATCGCATCTTCGGTATCCCATGCTTCCCAGTCTAAAACTTTCGTCAGGAGTTCGGATGCAACAACATCAATATCTTTTCCCTGTCGAGTTGCTTCTTCCATCAGTTTTGCCTCTGTTTCCGAACTTAGATTAAGAATAATCGTCATAATCCCGCCTCAAAAAATACTCAATTTATCTCTATAATACTGCAT
>JBFRWJ010000350.1:0-18736 GCA_051439525.1 Spirulina sp.
CACGAATATAGGGAAAACTGGTTTTTTTATCAGAATATGAAGTTCCTTTCGGTAATCGTTTTCCACCTTTCACCGAAGCAAAATCACCTATTTCAAGTAAAATCCATGTATTAGGAAGAAATTGTACATTATCCATTACTTAAATATTTTCCTCCTCATCCATCTCCAACAAATTCCGCAACGCCCCCATCTCCTCCATCGCCGTTTCCAACCGCTCCAAAATTTGCAAGGCAATAACCCCCGGTTCCGGCAAATCCTCCGCCGATTGCAAACTCTCATCCCGCAGCCAAGAGATATCCAAATTATCTCCCCGCTTGGCAATCTCCTCCCGCGAGAAACAGCGAAACCGCCCCGACTCCCCCAAATCATCCCGAAGACTCTCCCCATTGGCATCCTCCCCATAAGCCGCCATAAACTCCCGAAAATGCGCCAGAGTTAAGGGAGTCCGCTTCCCAAAAGAGGGCATATTCGTCCGTAAATCGTACACCCAAACCGCCTTCGTGTTCCGCTTCTCCGTCTGCCCTCGCCGGAAAAATAACACATTCGTTTTCACTCCCGGCGAATAGAAAATCCCCGTGGGCAACCGTAAAATCGTATGCAAATCGCACTTATCCAACAAATCCCCCCGGATCGCCTTCCCCTGCCCCTCCTCAAACAGCACATTATCCGGCAGCACCACCGCCGCCCGTCCCCCAGACTTCAGCCCCCGATAGATATGTTGCAAAAACGCCAATTGCTTGTTAGAAGTCTGAAAGGTAAAATCATCCCGCGTCGGTTTGCCGCCCCCCGTCTTCGTCCCAAAAGGAGGATTGCTCAACATCAGATCCGCCTTGGGCAAGCGTTGCCCCTCCCCCGACAGCGTATCCCCCAAACTCACCGCACTTTCAATATCGTGTAACATCAAATTCATCAACAACAACCGATGGGCATCCTGTACCAACTCCATCCCATAAAACGCCTGCTGCTTCTGAAAAACCTGTTCCGCCTCCGATAAGTCGAATAACCCATCCGTTTGCTCCTTAATATACCGATCCGCCGCAATCAAAAACCCCCCGGTTCCCGCCGCCGGATCCTGAACCATCTCCCCTGCTTGGGGACGCATCAGCCGCACCATGCAATCGATCAACGGTCTCGGGGTAAAATACTGCCCCGCCCCGGACTTCTTCTCCGTCGCATTCTTCTCCAACAACCCCTCATACAAATCCCCCAACCCCTCTTCCTTCGCCGAATACCAATCGAGTTCGTCAATGCTTGTAATCAACTTTTTCAACACTCGAGGCTGTTTCAGAGCCGTTTGCGCGTTGGCATAAATTTCCCGCACGATTGCCTTAGAATCTTGGGATCCCAACTTTAAGAGCATCGTCCGATAAAAATTCAACTGTGCCATCCCTTCCAACGCCACCAGATCTCCCCAGCGATAGCCCTCGGGTAATTTCCCTTCCGTCTCCGTCTCCCGAGCCATCTTGAGAAAGAGCAAATAGGTTAACTCCGTGGTGTATTGCAAATAACTGATCCCGTCATCCCGCAAAGCATGACAAAGATTCCAGAGTTTTTGGACGATATCGGGGGTTGCAGTCATTTTTGGTGGGTTAGTGGTTTTGCTCTAGCCCCCCTAGCCCCCCAACTGTGGGGGGAATCGGAAGGGAATCGGAAGGGAATCGGAATCCGGGAAGTCCCCCAGAATTGGGGGATTTAGGGGGCGGTTGGGGATTGCCCCCCTAGCCCCCCAACTTTGGGGGGAACGGGAGGGGAATCGGAATCCGGGAAGTCCCCCACACTTGGGGGATTTAGGGGGCGTTTCGGATTTAGGGAGCGAGAGATTTCGCCACCTCAGCAATTTGCTCCAGCACCCTTGGCAAATCGTTGAATACTTCTTCATTGGCAAAACGCAAAACCGTATAGCCAAAGGATTGAAGTTGCTCCGTCCGAGCGCGATCGCGATCTTGCTGCTCGGCATGAATGCCACCATCGACCTCGATCGCCAATTTGCAAGCCGGACAATAGAAATCAATAATAAAACGCCCGACAGGATGCTGGCAACGAAACTTGAGTCCAACCAATTGACGACCTCGCAAAGCATTCCACAATACCGACTCGGCAGGTGTTAAGTTTTGTCGCAAACGCTTGGCGGCTTCTTCAATTTCCCTCGTCGTTCCTCTAATTCTGCGAGAATTGTTCATCGATCTCGTTCTGTAATGCTAGTTTTGCCCCCCTAGCCCCCCAACTTTGGGGGGAATCGGAAGGGAATCGGAATCCGGAAAGTCCCCCACACTTGGGGGATTTAGGGGGCGGTTGGGATTTTCCCCCTAGCCCCCCAACTTTGGGGGGAACCGGAAGGGAATTGGAATCTGGAAAGTCCCCCAGAATTGGGGGATTTAGGGGCGGTTGGGATTTTCCCCCCTAGCCCCCCAAGCTTTGGGGGGAACGGGAAGGGAATCGGAATCCGGGAAGTCCCCCAGAATTGGGGGATTTAGGGGGCGGTTGGCATTTTCCCCCCTCGCCCCCCAACTGTGGGGGGAATCGGAAGAGAATCGGAGTCCGGAAAGTCCCCCAGAATTGGGGGATTTAGGGGGCAATCAATTCGCCTCCTGCCACAGATAATCCTTAATCTCCAGCAAAATCGCTTCAATCTCCCCATTAAACACCTTATCAATTTTCTTCAATCCTCCCTGAGAGCGAAACGCCCCCTCATCCAAAGAACTCGGATCGACAATCTTTTCCTGCTTTAACTGCTTCGCGATGCGTTCCAGCCACTTGCGCTGTACCGGAGTCCAAGATCGCCCCGCCGACAGCTTCTTAAGGGCGCGATCGACCCGTTCCCCGTAAGCAATCAGCGCATCCCCCAAAGCCGCCTGACGAATAAACCCAATAATTGATGCCGCAATATCCTCATTGGTCTTCTCTCGCCACGCTGTCTGCAAATTCACCTCCGTAAACCCTGCTTGTTCCAACTCCAAACGCAATGCCTTCAAATCTTGCCGCGTCAACTCCTTGGGTCGTTGCGTCACGACCAACAACGCCGGAATCCGGTTCATATTCTCCCGTAAAAACGCAGAAAACCCGTCCAAATAGTCATCCGGTCGCTCGATCCCTTCTCCATAGCCTCGTTCGATCCGTCGCACCCGATCGCCCTCCGTAGAGATGAAAATCGGCTGCCGTCCGCCATCCTGCCGATCCAGCATTTGGGCGATGTTTCGCCTCTCTCGCAACCATTGCACCCGTTCCGCCAGCGTTTGTTGTCGCAAAGTCGGTGCAAATTCTGCCAAGGGAATTCCCGCGACTCGTTCGATCTCATCCTGTAGGTCTTCCCGCAAACGCTGCCGCTTGCGCTGAATTTTGGCGAGCAGTTGTTCCACGACTGCATTCACTCCCTCCTCTGCCGAAACCGCATCCAACTCCGCGAATAACTGCTCGAACGAAATATTGGGATCGATCGCCACGGGTTTCATTTCCGTGAACCTTTCCAGATTTTCGTATAGATTCACCGCATCGAAAATGCGAAACACTTCCTTGCCGATCTCATCGCAGCGCCGCGTCGCTCGTCCGATCATCTGTTCGTAGAGAATCCGAGAATTGACCCGGCGCAAAAAGACCAGATTGCAAATACTGGGAACGTCAACCCCCGTCGTTAATAAATCTACCGTCACCGCCACTTTAGGATTTTTTTCATTTTTAAACCGTTTTGTCAGTTCCTTGGGCTTATCGGCTTTCCCCGTAATCTTCACGATCGCATCGTCTTCCACCTCCCCATAATATTCCGCAAACGCCTGTTTTAACGTATCGACAATGCGATCGCAATGATCGTCCCGCACGCAAAAAATCAGAGTTTTCTCATCCAAGCTCGGATCGATATATTGTGCCAACTCATCGCAAATGACGCGATCGAAATTGCTATTAATGACCCGTTTATTGAACTGTCCCACCTCAAAATTGAGTTCGTCCGGGGTCTCGGTCAAGTCAATCTGTCCCGTCAAGGGATCGAAATATTCAACCGCCTCTCCCGCTTCCCAGTGAATCCCTTCTTCGGCAAGTTCTGTAATAATTTTCGTCGGGGGTTCGCAATCGATTAAATACCCATCAATCACCGCCTCCCGATAAGAATATTTAAACACGGGCTTGCCAAAAATTTCGCTGGTGTGCAAGGCAGGCGTTGCCGTCAGACCAATTTTGACCGCATCAAAAAACTCGACAACTTTGCGATATTTAGAAACATAATCGTCAAAATTCCGGAACTCCAACTCCGGATCGCTCATTTCCCGATCGAGAAGATAACCCCGATGGCATTCATCAACCACAATGCAATCATATTGACCTGCGGTTAGGGATACCATTCCATCAGCAGGATAAAGCAACCGCGAAACCAAGGCTTGAACGGTAGAAATATGCACTTTGGTATCGCGATCGATCGCCATATCCTTCAGACTTTTGACCTCAAAGATATCCGCAAAACTTTGCAAACTTTCCATGCGAGTTTCACAGAAGGCATCATGCGCTTGGTCTCCTAAAATCGTGCGATCGACCAGAAAAAGAATGCGTCGAAATCGCTTGGATTTGAGCAGGCGATAAATGAGAGCAATGGAGGTTTTGGTTTTGCCCGTTCCCGTTGCCATCGCCAGCAACAAACTCCTTTCGTCACTAAAGTATTGTTCGGCTTGACTGCCGAGGCGCACGAGTTGCAAATCGTGGACTTTGAGAAACGCAAAATTTGAAGAAACCATCATGAGTAAGAGAATGGGCTATAAGTTTCCGCAAACGTTCAATATAAAAAATTCTGCTACAATCCTTGTTTTAAAAGGATTCTACACGATCGGCTTTCGACGATACTAATTTGTTAAGGGGACAAATAATTTGTTACTTTACATTAAGATTAAAACGTTATAAGTCAAGATAAACATAAATCGATGGAAAACCCTTGTTATGCAAGGGTTTTCCGGTGTATTTCTCCTTGGGCGCGTTTTACCCTTTTTAAACGATCGCACCTTGAGGATGAATCCGTTCTTTCTGCTGCATAGCAGCACAGAGGCGATTCAAGGCACTCACATAAGCACGGGCGGAAGCGACGATAATATCGGTATTCGCCGCGTGACCCGAGTAGGTGCATTCCTCATGGCGCAGGCGAATCGTTACTTCTCCTATCGCATCGATCCCCTCGGTGACGGATTTCACCGAATATTCGATCAACTCGTTGGGAATATCCACCACGCGGTTAATCGCCTTGTAAACCGCATCCACCGGACCCGTCCCGATCGCCGCATCGCTCAATTCTTCCCCTTCTGGGGTCAGCAGGGTCACCGTTGCGGTGGGTTTGGCGCGATCGCCGCAGGAAACCTGCACGAATTCGAGGCGATACAATTCCGGGACTTTTTGGATCTCGTCATTGACGATTGCTTCGATGTCCAAGTCGCTAATTTCTTTCTTTTTGTCGGCGACATCTTTAAAGCGCAGAAAGGCTTTATTGAGTTCTGTTTCCGAGAGATCGAAACCCAAAGTTTCTAAGCGATCGCGGAAGGCGTGACGACCGGAATGCTTGCCCAAAACGATGAGATTTTGACTCAAGCCGATGGATTCGGCATCCATGATCTCGTAAGTGAGTTTGTGTTTGAGTACCCCATCTTGGTGAATGCCGGACTCGTGAGCGAAGGCGTTGGCACCGACAATCGCTTTATTGGGTTGGACGGACATTCCGGTCAAATTGGACACCAATCGGGAGGTTTTGGCAATTTGGGTGGTGTCGATCCGGGTCAGAGGAGCGGTAGACTCGGCAGGACGACCGAGAAAGGGATTATAGTATTGACGCCGGACGTAGAGTGCCATCACTAACTCTTCTAGGGCGGCATTTCCCGCTCGTTCGCCGATACCATTGATCGTACATTCAAGCTGTCGCGCTCCATTTTTGACGGCTTCGAGGAAATTAGCCACCGCTAACCCCAAATCGTTGTGACCGTGGACGGAAATAATTGCCTTATCGATATTGGGGACATTTTCCTTAATGCCGCGAATGAGCGCGCCAAATTCGCTCGGGGTGGTGTAACCGACGGTATCGGGAATGTTCACCGTCGTCGCACCCGCCGCGATCGCGCTTTCTAACACTCGATACATAAATTCCGGATCGCTGCGAGCGGCATCTTCGGGGGAAAATTCGACATCATCGACAAAAGATTTCGCATAAGCTACCATTTCCGGGACGATAGCCAAGACCTCTTCGCGAGTTTTTTTGAGCTTGTACTGCAAATGAATGTCAGAAGTGGCGATAAAGGTGTGAATGCGGGGTTTGGCGGCAGGTTTGAGGGCTTCTGCGGCTCTGGCAATATCGTCCTTTCTGGCGCGAGCAAGACCGCAAATAGTGGGGCCTTCTTCCGTCCCTACCGTATCGGCGATTTTCTGTACCGCTTCAAAGTCACCGTTACTGGCTCTAGGAAACCCGGCTTCGATGATATCCACACCCAGTCGTGCCAGCGATCGCGCGATGGTCAGCTTTTCCTCAACATTCAGGGTAGCACCTGGGGATTGTTCGCCGTCTCGGAGGGTGGTATCGAAGATCAGGATGCGGTCTTGTTCGTTGCTCATGGTGTTCTACATCAAAGCTGATAATGTCGTCTATTTTACTGTAATTGAATCTCTATCTAAATATTGTTATCTTCCGACCATTTTTTCAGCTCTTCCAAGAATCCCAAGGCCGTGCGGCCAAAATCCGTGATTTCATACGTTACGGCGATCGGGCGGAGGCTCAGCACTTTACGCTCAATCAGCCCTGACTTTTCCATTTCTTGCAGTCGCTGATTCACCATCTTTTTACTCGCTCCTCCAAGCTGGCGCGTTAGGTCATTAAACCGAACCGGGCCATCCTTGAGATGCCAAAGAATCGAGCCTTTCCACTTGCCCCCCAACACTCGCATGCCACGTTCAATAGGACAAGGCTCAAAACAAGGCTCAGTCCCACGCTTGCGCCCCTTGCTATCCGTTTGAACGCTCCCCAAACCCAATCAAAGATTATGGTTGGGGATTCGCTGCACTACGGAAGACTCCGCAGCGTTCCCAGAACCACTGGCGTTCTCAGTGTGCCGTTGGAACTTTGGCCATCGAACACTCTAGAAAAGTTTTTGTCGCCCACGATCGTGCAATACCAATATCTTGCGCCAATATTGTAACTCGCATTTAAGTCAGCATTGTATTGCTTTCCCGTACTAAAGCGACACAGAGAATAATTGATTTTACTTCTCTTGACTCTACCACTGCCATCAAAAGCATAAGCACTGGTATATTTGGGATTGACAAAGACCACTTTTCCACCTAATTCTTGCCATCTATCTTGAGTCAATTCCACGATTTTTCGATGACACCAAAGGTGGAATTTTTGTTTGTGCAAAGACCCTTTCTTTCCCGCTTTCGCTTTCCACCCCGCTAAGTTCTCGAACACGATAACTTTGACGTTATGTGCTTTGGCAAACTCAACTATTCCTCTCATGACTTTACGAGAAATTTCGAGATTGATATGAGAAGATTTGCGATAAAGTCCCCGACAAAATCCCAAGGGAAGTTTTTGTCCTGTGATTCGTGCCGATTGATTGGCTTTTCGGGCAATCTTCATTTTGCGTCGATTGCGACGGTCTATGTCTCTAGCTGGATTGATAAATTTCCGCGCCTTTACAGTACCGTCAGCACCGACAATTGCTACCGTTGCTGCATTGTTAATTCCTAAGTCTACGCTACAAACGTATGCTGATTCCTCCCTTTCGATTTTTTTAACTTTCACGGGCATGGAAAGCTGACAGGTCTTTTTATTCACCACCAATGCGGGAGATTGAATTTCATTCCCCTCTACTCTATGACGGTTTAATCCCTGTTTTTTGATAGCTATTTTTTTTGTCCAGACCCAATCGTATCCATTCCAAACTTTAATTTGAACATCACGATAATCTTCTCCATAACGGATTTGCTGACCTTTGTATAAAGCTGGATAGCTTTGGCATAAGGCCGTCAATTTGGGCGGTCGGCAAAAAGAATGTTTTCTTTTCCCCGACTGCCATTCTCGATATCTCGTTTGGAAACTCGAAACAATGCCAATCGCGTCGGCAATGGCTGCCCGTCTTAAATAGCTGGGGAATTTGCGGAATGAGGGATATTTAGACACCACCGATTGGAAATACCGATGTTGGGGTTCTGGATTTTTTGCCGTTTGATGAATAACTTTCTCAATGGTGTTAACTCGCTCTTTTGTGGTTAAATCTGAGAGTTTCAGCCATTGAGCATTAATAATTAAAACCAGAGGTTTGAGATACCGACGATACTCCAAGATCGTTAAAACCATCAGACGCTTTTGTTCTGGGGATGCTGATAAATCCCAAACGTCCGTCCTGATGATTTCTCCAGACTTAGTTTTAGAAGTTTTTCCTCGTCGGCTCATGGTAAGACCAATTCCCTAAAACAATTTTATTATATTCCCAAGCGGACGCTGCGCGATTTTCTTTATTGGTCTCGCTAACCCCACCTAAAATCTATGATTTAGGTGGGGACTGCGCTCGACATTTTGTTCAATTTCGATCGTCTCGCTCATGAGTTAGAGTGGTTACTAAAAGTACACTGGTTGACTATCGTAACTTAATTTTGTACTTTGAATTATAGGTTTGCGCATGACCCAACGCAGGTCATTCTCTAACCGAGGAATTTCATCCTGACTCTTTCCATTGCATCGAGGTAAAGATCGTGGCAAAGCAACCTGACATCCATCTCTATACAGCCTCTACGATGAACGGGTGGAAACCCGTCATTTTTCTCGAAGAGGCAGAAGTTAACTATGAGCTTACAGCAATTGACTGTAGTCAAAAGGAACAAAAATCTGAGTGGTATATGAAGCTCAATCCGAATGGACGCATTCCAACGATCGTCGATCGAGGTAATAACAATTTTGTTGTCTTTGAGTCTGGGGCAATTCTTTGGTATCTGGCAGAGAAATATCGGAAGTTTTTGCCTGACAATGAAAATGCAAAATCGCAAACTCTTCAGTGGCTCATGTTTCAAATGGCAGGCATTGGCCCGATGATGGGGCAAGCCATGTATTTTCAACGGATTGCCGCACCTCAAGGACATTATGAAGATTTTGCCATCAAGCGCTATGTCGAAGAGTCTCGTCGGCTGCTGGAGGTACTCGATAAACAACTCGAAAATAAAACCTATCTCATTGGAGACGATTTCACCATCGCTGACATTGCTACCTACCCTTGGGCGCGGTCTTACTATTGGGCTAAAGTATCGGTAGAGGGGTTGGTTAATTTGCAAGCTTGGTTCGATCGGATGGATGCCCGACCCGCAACCCAACGCGCCCTCGCAATTCCCAAGCCATATCCGGCCTTTTTTGGCAAGGGTGACGTTGCCGCTCGAGAAGCGGAGAATGCCGAACGTTTCAAGAGTGATGTCAAAGATTGAGCACTACAATCTCTTAGACATTAGAGAAGAAAAGCGTAAAAAACTCTACACTATTGCCATTGCGATCGAGATTTGAACTGATGACGAAGAAAGTATTGAGAATTGATTTTATAGATCCTCCGCACAAAACCCACCAGCGAAGCGTCCTTTAGGGGTGGGACGGCGCTTTTAAAGGGCGGAAATAGTTCCGCCCCCAGCACCTCATGTAGTGCGGCAGCCAAAAGGGCTGCGTCAGTCCGAAAAAAAAACTTGTGGTCAAACTCAAAATACCAGTCAAAATTGTTCTCATTGCGGCAGGAAAGTGCAGAAATCTCTATCAACAAGAACCCATGTTTGTCCTCATTGCGGATATACCGAAGATAGAGATGTTAATGCTGCCATCAACATTCTGAAATTAGCACTCAGTACGGAAGGGCATTCCGGAACCTACGCTTGGGGAGATTTGCCCTCTTGGGCAGTTGGTGTAAGCCTGCTGCCTAACGGCGAGTCTACGAACCAAGAATCCCACGGTTTTGCGGTCAGACCCCGGTGAGGTTTCCTCACCTAGGGAATGCTGACCAAGACAAGCGAAGCGTAACCGCGGGAGTGTCAAATCTGATGTCGTGTGTCCTTGGTGCATTATTGGCTATAAGCGCCTAGAGAAAGCGATGTTCGCGTTTGAGGATATTCGTTTAATTGGCATTTGCATCTCTTTGAACTGAACCCGACAATGCCAGAAGAATGAGCAACACTGGATATCCGGGGTTCAAAGTTCTGATGTATTCAAAGCTCAAATAGAACAACTGGCATTAACAGCAGCCTAACGAGTAGATAGAGCAGTGTCTGCTAATATTTAGTATTTTAATCAATTCCGCACTGCTCCAAACGTTCTGCTAAAATTCTCGCGTGTTTCCACCAAGACATCCCCCCTACCCAAGAACGAGAGGGTAAATGTCCGAGAGGCGATCGCAAATTGAACTGTAAATAAGAATGACTTTTGACCTCGTGTACCGGCCAGCCCACTTGCTGACAAAATAGATTGTATTCTTTCCCCACTCCTTCATAAATTTGTTTTTGTACCCGAAAACCAAAGCGTCCCCGACTCGCATTAAACCATAAATCATCGATCGCTTTTAAATCTTGGCAAGGCAATTTTTCAATATCGCGATTATACAAATAGGTTGCCGCCGGTTTTTCCGCCAATGTGCATAAAATATCTCTTGTTTCCCGATCTGCGTCTTGCCAACGCCGACTAACAAGAAGATCTTTTAACCGCGTATAATCGATAGAAATCCGAGATTCTTCTTCCTCTCCCGATAATTTTAAGCGCAAATCTTCTAACTCTCTTTCTTCTGCCGCACTTTCCTGTCGCGGCATCAATCCTCGCATTTTGTCTGGTTTTGATTTGCGAGGTTTGGAGGAAGGAGGAGAGGACAGGGCACGCGTGGGTTCTTGGGGATCGGTGATGAGCTGTTTGGGAGTCGATCGCCGACGAATTTGTGTCGTGGGAGAAGGAGAAAGAGGTCTTCGAGATGAGGTGGGAAATTTACCGATTTCTCGCATCACTTCCTCTGCTGATTGTGCTCGTTGGCGTAAAGAAGGCTCGATTAAATGATTTAATACCCTAGTTAGTTTGGGACTGACCCGCGTTCCTACCGGCAAGCGATCGCGCCATGTCCAGCGTTCTTCAATGACATCGAAGAGCTCGTCGGGATGCGCTCCAATTAATAAATTCAAACAAGTCACCCCCAAACTGTAGAGATCGCTGGCAGGCAATACTTTTCCTCGCATTTGTTCGGGTGACATAAACCCCGGTGTCCCGATAATCGTCGCTCCCCCCACGATCGCCGTCCTCGTAAACAGTCGTGCCACACCAAAATCAATTAACACCAATTGACCGTTTTCCCGACGTTCCATGATATTCTCTGGCTTGATATCGCGATGGATGACTTGGCGATCGTGAATGAACTTTAAAACGGGCAATAAATCTCGCAAAAGTTGCCAAATTTTCTCTTCTTTATTATTCACATGTTGCCACGAATTGGCAGCAAGAGGAGAACCCTCAATATATTCTTGCACTAAAAAGAGATAGCCTCGTTCTTCAAAATAAGCGTAAAGAGCGGGAATTTGCTCGTGTTCCCCCAATTCGCTCAACCTGACCGCTTCCTGCTGAAAGAGTTCGATCGCCTTTGCCGTCACGTCGGGGGTCGCCTGTTGCAAGTATAATTGTTTGATTACGCAGGTGGGATGTTTGGGAAAATGTTCGTCAACTCCTAAAAAAGTCCGTCCAAATCCGCCTTGACCCAACGCCTTGAAAGCACGATAGCGCTCTTTGAGCAGGAGAGGAGAACCGCAACTCGCACATAATCGATCGCCCTGGGTATTTTGGGGTTGGGTGCATTGGGGATTCAAACAATAAGCCATAATAGGGTAGCGGGTGATGAGTAATGATAAGAACAGTTCAGTGCAACCTCTTTGATTTTATGACAGTGGAAAAATCTTCCCAATTTCACGATCGGGTTTCCGTTAGCGATCGCGTTTCTGCGATCGTCCCTAATTCCTCCCCTGAAATCATCCAAATGAAGGATATTGCCAAAATTTACGGCAGTGGCAATGTTGAGGTTCGTGCCTTGGATGGGGTAAATTTAACCGTAGAAACGGGAGAATATTGCGCTATTATGGGTCCCTCAGGTTCGGGAAAATCGACCTTGATGAATGTGATCGGTTGTTTGGACAGTCCTTCCCACGGGAGTTATTTCCTCGATCGCGTCGATGTTTCTTCCCTTCCCGACGATCGCCTCGCGGAAATTCGCAATCAAAAGATTGGTTTTGTCTTTCAACAATTTCACTTATTGCCCCAATCTTCCGCCTTGGACAATGTAATTTTACCCATGATTTACGCCGGGGTATCGCGATCGGAACGCCGCGATCGCGCCGAGGAAGCCCTCGTGCGAGTGGGATTGCACGATCGCTTGCACAATAAGCCCAATCAACTCTCTGGGGGACAGCAACAACGGGTCGCAATCGCCCGAGCCATTGTCAATCACCCCGCAATCTTACTCGCAGACGAACCGACGGGAGCCTTGGATTCCCACACGACGGCGGAGATTTTAGACTTGTTTGCCGAGTTAAATGAAGCGGGAATGACAGCAGTGGTAGTCACTCACGAAACAGAAGTTGCCAAGCAAACCAAGCGCATTGTTTGGTTAATGGATGGCGAAGTCTTGCACTCCCATCTCACCCCCGAGGAAATGTTAGAAGTTGCAGTCCATTAAATCTCCCTACTCCCTATTCCCTATTCCCTATTCCCTCCAAACAACACATTTCTCAATATTTTGCGGCGATCGCAACGTGCTATGTTAATAAATCTGAGTTGGTTCTGATGGGGAACAGCCATCGGACATGAGGGGGAAAGACCAGTGCAAATCTGGCGCTGTCCCGCAACTGTGATGAAACCCAAGCCAAGAGAAAACCTAGTTTTCGAGGCTGGTTTCTCAGTCAGGAGACCCGCCGACTTCGAGAAAAATAGCGCATTTGCGAGGTACAAATCGTGTTTGAAGAGATTTTATTAAAAGTTAAGAATTCCCGCGCCATCGGGCAAATTTCGGTCATGGGAAGCGCGATCGCCCTCTTCCTCTTAGTCGCCCAACCCGCGATCGCCCATCACCCCTTTGGCGGTAAAACCCCCGGGAATTTCCTAGAAGGTATTTTATCCGGGATGGGACACCCGGTTATCGGGCCCGATCATTTTGCCTTTGTCGTCGCGATCGGCTTACTCGCTGCCCTCAAAGGCCAACAAGGCATTTTTCTTCCCATTGCCTTTGTTTTAGCCACCGTGGGAGGAACGATCGTTCACCTCTTCGGAATCGATCTTCCCGCCCCAGAATTGATGATTTCTGCATCGGTTTTAACCTTTGGAATTTTCTTGGCGATTAAAGACAGTCCGAATTGGGTTTGGCTTTCCGGGAGTGCCGCGATCGCCGGACTCTTTCACGGCTATGCTTACGGAGAAGCGATCGTCGGGGCGGAAATGACACCGCTTATTGCCTATTTAATCGGCTTTGCCCTCATTCAACTGGCGATCGCCCTTGCTGCTTTTAAAATTGCCCGTCTCGCCCTCAAAAAAGTCGCGGAACAACCGACCCTTGCCTTGCGCTTTGCCGGATTTACCATTTCCGGGATCGGTGCGGCATTCCTCTCCTCAGTTATTTTAGATTAGCGTCGAACTGTCAACTATTGACCAGCCGTTACCGCGATCGCCGCTCTTCTCGGAAATTCGGGACGACCTTTTTCATTTCAACCATTAAGATCTTATTACCATGCACAAAATCCCCGTAACCGTAATTACTGGCTTTCTCGGAGCCGGTAAAACCACCTTAGTCCGCAATTTATTGCAAAATAATCAGGGGCGCAAAATCGCCGTTCTCGTCAATGAATTTGGAGAAGTAGGCATTGATGGGGACTTGTTGCGATCTTGCCAAATTTGCGATGAAGACGAGACTCCCGATGCCAATATTGTCGAACTGACCAACGGTTGCCTCTGCTGCACCGTTCAAGAAGAATTTTATCCCACCATGCAAGAACTCCTCAAACGTCGGGATAAAATCGATTGCATTCTCGTGGAAACTTCCGGTCTCGCCCTTCCCAAACCCCTCGTCCAAGCCTTTCGCTGGCACGAAATCCGCAACGGTGCTACCGTCGATGGTGTCGTCACGGTAGTGGATTGTCAGGCCCTTGCTGCGGGGACGTTAGTAGGAGATTTAGATGCCTTAGAAGCACAGCGACAAGCAGATCCCAACCTCGAACACGAAACCCCCATCGAAGAGTTATTTGAGGATCAATTAGCCTGTGCGGATTTGGTTTTATTGACGAAAACCGATCTGGTGGATGCAGCCACCTTAGCAAAAGTGCAAACTTGGTTGCAGGATGAAATTCCTGCGGGAGTCAAAATCGTTCCTTGTCGGGATGGGGAAATTGCCGCCGAAGTCCTGTTAGGGTTTAATGCAGCCGTAGAAGACGATCTGGAGAATCGTCACAGCCATCACGACCATGAAGAAGAACACGACCACGATGACGAGATTAACTCGGTTCAGGTGGTTTGCGATCGCGCCTTCGACCCGAAAACCTTAACGGAAACCCTGCAAAAATTAGTTCAACAGCAAGAAATCTATCGCATTAAAGGTTTCGTCAACGTTCCCAACAAACCAATGCGCATGGTCTTGCAAGGTGTGGGAAACCGTTTTGATTCCTTTTACGATCGCCTCTGGTCAACCGAAGAACCCCGTCAAACCCGTCTCGTCTTCATCGGTCGCAACTTAGACCAAACGCCAATCGACGAACAATTAGCAATTAGGGGTTAGAGAATAGAAGAATCCTAATTGGCGACTGGTGACTGATAATTGATAACTGGTGACTGGTGACTGGTGACTGGTGACTGAATATTCTGTTCGGTTTAACCCATAAACGTTCTCGAAAAAAGAGGTTAAAGTGTAAATAACAGAAGTAGATGAGTTACCCATTGCGATTATGAACGATTTATCCTCGCACACTCCAGAGTTTTTCAATACCGCGAACCAAGACAGAAATTTACTCTGGCAATACGTCCAAGGATTGGAACCCGAACAGGCTTCTCGTCTCTCCCAACCTACCCAAGAAGCCGTACAAATCATGGAACGGAATATCATTGGTTTGTTGGGAGGATTGCCGAACGAGCATTTTGATGTCACCATTACCACTAACCGCGAACAATTGGGACGCTTGTTGGCTTCGGCAATGGTTAGCGGCTATTTTCTCCATAATGCCGAACAGCGCATGAGTTTTGAAAAGCAGTTAGCCAGCGAACTCGCAAACGAATAACGAATAACCAATAACCCATAACCAACAACCCATAACAAGATGTCATTATTCGGACTATTTGACCACAAAACCAAAATGCCTTCACCCGAAGAAGCATTACCGGGGCGATCGCAGTCCATGCCCGTCCCCGACAAACACTTTGTGAATGGTAATTCCCTCAAACCCCCTTTTCCAGAAGGGTTAGAAACTGCCATGTTTGGGATGGGCTGTTTCTGGGGCGCAGAACGTAAATTTTGGCAGGAAGAGGGGGTTTTTACCACCGCCGTCGGTTATGCGGCTGGCTTTACCCCCAATCCCACCTATCGCGAAGTTTGTTCGGGAAGGACGGGACACAATGAAGTTGTTTATGTTGTTTTCGATCCCAAGGTTATTAGTTACGAACGGATCCTGAAAGTGTTTTGGGAAAGTCACGATCCCACCCAAGGAATGCGTCAAGGTAATGATGTTGGCACTCAATATCGTTCGGGCATTTATGTTTATTCCGAAGTACAGAAACAATTAGCAGAAGCCTCTCGCGAAACCTATCAAAAGGCTTTAAATGAAGCTGGATATGGAGAAATTACTACGGAAATTCTCGATGCGCCAGAATTCTACTACGCCGAGGATTATCACCAACAATATTTGGCGAAAAATCCCGGGGGTTATTGCGGTTTAGGGGGAACGTCGGTTGCTTGTCCCATTGGCACTGTTTCTCTTCCTTCCTAAGCGATTGTAGGGGCAATTCATGAATTGTCCCTACTGTTTGGTCAATGGATTCGGGAATTTCGCGATCGCGAAATTCCCGAATTTAATATTTAACGTCAATTCGGGTTAAAACGATGACATTTCTGTCTCTAATGTTCTGTTAATTAACCTTCATGCCGCTATCATCCCCTTCTCAGAATTATAAGTTAGGCTGGCATCAGATCGGAATTCACACTTTTATCGCATCTTACCATGCAATTTCCCCAATGGCTTCACAAGGCTGCGAGTAACTTCGGACGGCGTTTTGACCCCCATTCTCTGCAATTTCAACTGACGATTGGCATTGCAGCAATGTCTGTATTGGGGATTAGTAGCGTGACATTCGGTGTCGCGTGGAAACTCGATAACTTAATTATTTCCTCTCATAAGAAACAAGTCGAGCATTTGGCAGAACGCTTTGGCGAAAGCGTCGAGATTTATAGCGAAATGATGAGCGTCGAAGAAGCGATCGAGCGCGCGATTGCTTACCTCGCAACGGAGGAAACCGCGATTTGGGTAGCGCGTCCCAATGGAGAGATAGCGCGCTCGAACAGCCTGAAATTATCTGGAGACGACAGGGTGTTATTGGTCGCCGATCGCCAAGGAACACCGATTCCCAAAGTCTTTCGCGTCCGAGACGGATATTGGACGATTTGTGCGGGGAACTTGAAGGTTCAAGGGCGCATTGTCGGCAAAATGAACATTGCCCGCAATATTACCACCGATCGGCAAATGTTTCGCAAACTGCTATGGACGCTTTCCTCCGTCAGCGCGATCGCGATTGGTGCTATGACTGTCGCGATCGCCTTTTACATCAAAAAATCCCTGCAACCCTTGCAGAAAATGAGTCAACTTACCGCCAGTTTCTCTGCAGAACAGTTAGGGGAAGAACGAATCTATCTCGACTCAGCCCCGAGCGAACTCCACCAACTGGAAAACGCCTTCAATCAAATGCTCGAGCGCTTTCACGAATCATGGGAACACC
Organism: Spirulina sp.; assembly: GCA_051439525.1. GTDB lineage: Bacteria > Cyanobacteriota > Cyanobacteriia > Cyanobacteriales > Spirulinaceae > CCY15215. The sequence continues at coordinate 16,967 of JBFRWJ010000350.1, forward strand.
AACGTCAATTTGTCAGTGATGTTTCCCACGAATTGCGCACGCCCCTCACAATTGTCTCAGGATATTTGCAGAGTACTCTGCGGCGGGGTAGTAACTTAAGCGATCCCCAAAAGGAAGCCCTGATGATTGCCTCCTCAGAGGCCGAGCGCACGGTACAACTGCTCGAAGATTTGCTCGAACTCGCTCGCGCCGATAGCGGACACCTACATTTGCGCAAAGAACCCGTTCTTTTAAATGATTTTGGCGCAGAAGTAGTCGAAATGGCCGTGCAATATCATGCCGATCGCGAGATCTTGTGGGAAAATACGCCAGAATTCATTGAAGTCTGTGCCGATTTTAATCGTCTCAAGCAAGTGCTATTAAATTTAATCGAGAATGCGGTCAAATATTCTGAAAACGGCCCGGTGACGGTTGCGATCTTTCGCGAGAAAGAGCGGGGAGTCATTCAAGTGCGCGATCGCGGTGCGGGGATTCCCCTTGCTCAACAAACCCGAATTTTCGAGCGCTTCTACCGTCTCGACGAGGCGCGATCGCGCCAGACGGGGGGGACGGGTTTGGGATTATCCATTGTTAAAACTCTCGTTGAAGGGATGGGAGGCATGGTTTCCGTGCGTTCTAAACTGGGAGAAGGAAGCACGTTTGCCGTTTGTCTGCGCTTGGTCAACCATCAATGAGAAAGAAGCCATTCAGATTTGCTACAATTTCCTTGATAGCAAGACGAGAAACTGCATGAATCGGCAAGAAATTCTCAAACAATATGCAGCAGGAGAACGAAATTTTTGCGATCTCGAATTACCCGAGATCGATTTGAGTGCGGTGACGTTAAAAGGGGTTGATTTCACTGGAGCTATTCTCTCCAAAGCTAATTTTAAAGGCTCAGATTTGAGTAATTCTAACTTGAGCAGTGTCAATTTGGAAGATGCCGATCTCGAAGCGACAAACTGCTCCCGTGGGGATCTGAGTATGGCAGAATTAATCAGAGCGAATCTTAGTAATGCCATCTTTAATTTAGCGTTCTTCACCGGTGCCGATTTAATGGAGGCCTATTGTTTGAATTCTCAATTTGTGGGAGCCGAACTGATTGGTGTAAATTTGGCCTCTGCAAATTTAATCGGGGCAAGTTTGATGGGAGCGAATTTGATGGGCTCGGATTTGAGCGGCGCTAATTTCAGCCGGACTTATCTGTATAGTGCAAACTTAAACGATACCATGCTGGACGGGATTAACTTACAAGGAGCGCTTTACAATCCTCAAACTCAATTTCCTGCCGATATCGATCCGATCGCGGCAGGAGCCTGTCCGATTGCCCCTCATGTTAACCTAGCAGGGAAAAATTTAAGCGGGATCGAGTTACCAAGTGCCAATCTTTCCGGAGCGAATTTAACCTATGCTAATTTACAGCGATCGAAGTTAACATTAGCCGATTTAAGCGGCGCCAATTTAAGCAATGCCAATTTAAGCGATGCCGATCTAAGCGGTGCCAATCTAAGCGGTGCCAATATCAAGGGAGCTAATTTCGACGGGACAAAACTCAATGGTGCAATTCTTCCCGATGAAACAGTAAGTTGTTAGATGGAAGTATGACAAAGAACTGGATATAGCAAAAAAGTCCTCACCGAATGGGTAAGGACTTTTTAAAAGTGAACTTGGCATCGAGCTATTGTGCCGGGAGGCCACCCTCCAAGTATCGTCGCCGCGACAACATTTCACAACCGAGTTCGGGATGGGGTCGGAGTGGGACTATTGCGCTATAGACACCAAGAAAGGTAG
>JBFRWJ010000351.1:0-6599 GCA_051439525.1 Spirulina sp.
ACCCTCAACCGCGCTCGCGATCGCCTTCCCGATATTGTGGAAGAGCCTCGCTTGTTTAAGTTCGATCCTTCTCAACTACCGATTTATGAATTCGCTTTAGAATCTTCTCTTTTATCCGATGTAGAATTAAGAACCTTTGCCGATGAAGAATTCAGCCGAGAATTGGGAGTGATTCCGGGAGTTTCGGGGGTAGATGTCTCCGGGGGACTGCAAGAAGAAATTCGCGTCAATATCGATCTCAACCGCTTGCAGGCTTTAGGAGTAAGTTTGCAAGATGTTTTAGATGCCTTAGAAGAACGCAATCAAGACATTGCTGGAGGACGATTGCAAGGGGAAGTCGGAGAACCTTTAACGCGAACTGTAGGGCGATTTCACAGCGTCGAAGAATTGCGCAATTTATCATTAGAAATAGAGAGCGATGCCGATGCGGTTTTCGGACGGCGGCGCATTTATTTGCGAGATGTTGCCGAGATTATTGATGGCAGTGAAGATCGGCGAGTTGTAGTGACTTTAAACGGAGAACCTGCCGTTAAAGTCAGCATTCAAAAACAACCGTATGCGAATACAATTGAAGTAGTGAGAAAGGTCAAAGAACGCCTTAAATTTTTACGAGAAGCCGGAGTCATTCCCGCAGAAATGGAAATGATTACCACTTTAGATGAATCTCGCTTTATTCAAAATTCGATTCGCAATGTCGTGCAAGCGGGATTAACGGGTACAATTTTAGCCGCGATCGCGGTATTCGTCTTTTTAGGTTCTCTCCGGCAAACTTTAATTATTGTTGCGGCAATTCCCCTCGCAACCCTCACCGCGATCGTGTTAATGAAACTCTTTGGTTTATCCATTAATGTCTTTAGTTTGGGAGGATTGGCATTAGGGGTGGGAATTGTCGTTGATAACTCCATCGTCATGTTAGAAAATATTGCCGATGGTTTGGGACTGAATCCCGAAATGAGGCAGCACGATCGCGTTTCTGGCTCAGATGTTATCGAAATCGCACAAACGCGATCGCAGCAAGTAGAGTCGGCTTTAATTGCTTCAACGGCAACGAATTTAGTGGCAGTTTTACCGTTTTTACTCATTGGGGGGTTTATTTCTCTCCTCTTTAACGAACTGATTTTAACGATTAGTTTTGCGGTCAGTGCCTCGTTAATTTTAGCCTTAACTCTCGTCCCAATGTTGGCTTCTCGTTTGTTGGCGATACCTGCCAAAAGCGATGTGAGAAATTTTTGGTTTTTTCGCCAGTTCAATCATCATTTTTCCGGCTTGAAACTCAACTATACTCGCTTGCTTTCCCAAATCATTCACTTTCGCATTGTAGCAATTCTTTGCGCATTTCTGATCTTAGGGGGAGGAAGTTGGTGGATGCAAGAGAAAATCCCTCGGGAAATTCTCCCTTCGATTAACACCGGACAGGCACGATTCTTTGCTCAATTCCCTCCCGGCACGACCTTAGAAACCAATAAAAAGGTCATGAATGAAGTCGATCGCATTCTCATGGAACAGCCGGAAACCGACTATATTTTTACGACAGTGGGAGGATTCCTCTTTGGCAATTTAACCATCTCCAATTTATTGAGAAGTTCCAGTACGATTACGGTTAAACCCAATACCAATCTCCCCGCATTTATCAATCGCGTTAACCAAGAATTTCAAAAGTTAAATTTGGTGAATACTCGCCTCCGTTTAGTTCCCGAACGAGTGCGAGGAATTATCTTATCCAATTCTCCTCTTTTTCGCTCCGATATCGACGTTATGTTACAAGGAAGTGATGAGAAAATTCTCGAACAGGCAGGAAAAAGAGTTCTAGAAATCTTGGACGAAAACGTGAAACTCGCCCGTTTTAATCCCGATGCCGATGCACCGCAACCGGAAGTTCGCATCCTCCCTCAATGGGAAAGATTGGCTAATTTGGGGCTGAATACGGCAGATATCGGCGAGACCATTCAAACTGCCATTCAAGGGACAATTCCAACGCAATTACAACGGGGCGATCGCTTAATCGATATTCGGGTACAATTGGCAGAAAACTATCGCCAGCGCATTGCTCAACTTGCCCAAATTCCCCTATTTACAAATAATAGTCGCCCGGTGCGCTTAGAAGATGTGGTAAAATTAGAGAGGGGAAATGCTCCCGCAGAAATTCAACGCATTAACCAACGTCAAGTCTTTTTAATTGCCGGAAATTTAAACGAAGGAGCGAGTTTAAGTGCCGCTTTGGCAGAAATGAAGGCAGTCTTAGAGACGATTGAATTACCATCAGGAGTGAGCTTTTTACCCAGTACGGCAGCAGACAGCAATCAACAGTTACAAAATTCGTTAAGATTATTAGGCGGATTGGCAGTCTTTTTGGTCTTTGTCGTCATGGCAGTGCAATATAATTCTCTCATCGATCCCTTTGTCATTATTTTAACCGTTCCCCTCGCTCTAGCAGGCGGAATTTTAGGATTGTATCTAACGCAAACCGCGATCGGGGCAACGGTTTTAGTGGGTGCGGTTCTCTTGGTGGGAATTGTGGTAAATAATGCGATTGTTATGGTAGAATTAGCCAATCAAATTCGCCAAGAATACAACTGCGATCGCACCACGGCAATTTTACAAGCAGCACCCCAAAGATTGCGCCCCATTCTCATGACAACGATTACCACAGTTTTAGGGTTATTTCCCTTAGCACTGGGAATGGGAGAAGGGTCGGAGTTTTTACAACCCTTGGGAATTGTTGTCTTTTCCGGTTTATCCGTGGCAACGTTACTGACGCTGTTTATTATTCCTTGTTTTTATGTTTTATTGCATCCTTCCCGATAGCTAACACCCAATTCTGTTAAACCGTTGGATTTAATATAATCTCAATTTAAGGCATATTCAACGGCAGTCCGAGCATGAATTTCGGTAGTATCGAATAAGGGGATAGTAATGTGTTTTTGTTGGATTAATAAGCCAATTTCCGTACAGCCTAAAATAATCCCTTCTGCACCGCGATCGCGCAATCTTTCTACAATTTTGAGATATTGCGATCGCGCAGCATCATTCAGAATTCCCAAACAAAGTTCCTCATAAATAATTTGATGAATGGTTTCTCGTTCTTCAGAAGAAGGAAGGAGAATATTAAGGTTATATTTTTGGATTAATCGGGTTTTATAAAAATCTTCCTCCATTGTAAATTTTGTGCCGAGCAATCCGATAGTTTTTAATTTTTGTTTTTGAATTTCTTGACCCGTTGCATCGGCGATATGCAAAAAAGGAATCGCGATCGCTGTTTCGATTGCATCCGCTAACTTGTGCATGGTATTAGTACAAAGTACGATAAAATCTGCCCCTCCTTTTTCCAATGCGATCGCAGCAGAACTCAAAATTTCTCCAGCTTTCTGCCAGTTTCCTTGATGTTGCAATCGTTCGATGTCTGCAAAATCGACAGAATATAAAATACTGCGAGCAGAATGCAAACCGCCTAATTTTTCTTTGGTGATTTCGTTAATCAGTCGATAATATTCTAAGGAAGATTCCCAACTCATTCCCCCAATTAAACCTATCGTTTTCATAGAATTTCTCCTTTATTCATCTCGGGCGATGGTCAAACAACACGGTAAAATAGAGGCTTGGGGAATTTGGCTATCTTGACCGAATTCGCGTCTTAATAGGGTTTCCCAAGCTTCTCGAAATAAACGCGATCGCTTTTGCGTCCCGGTTAAAAGCTCAAAAAAGTCATACCACAATCCCGCTTTGCCATATAATTCTAATTGAGTGGTGAGAGAAGAGCGATCGATACGAGATTGTAACCTTGGAGAAAGGGCAATTCGCTTAATTGTACCGACTGCGATCGCATCTGTAGCGCGTTCGGTGACGTTGCAAATAAGAGCAAAATGCCATTCATACGTTTTCCCTTCTTCTAAAGCAACAGGAGAAGGAATACGAACGATCCCGGATTCGACAGGCAAAGGAAATTCACGATGATAGAGTTCTTTAAGAGTACCATTTTCAAGATGTTCGATCAGGAGAAAATCACCCGCTTTCGCGTTAGTTTTCGGAACATAGACAAAAAAGGAAGGAAAAGAATGACTGGTTAATCCACCGCGATGAGGATTGAGTCTCGGATCGTTGCTGCCGCATCGCTTGAGCAAATTCATCCCGAAAGAAGGCAAAAAACGACAAATTGATTTACTATTACTAATATTCTGTTTGAACCGATGGGATAATTTAGGAATCAGAGGAGTGAGAAGGGTTGTATTGGGAGGATATTGGATACAATTACAGGGATTCCCTCCAACGTAGTGCGGTATGGCGATCGCTTCCTCGGGCGGAATGAAATTAACCAAGTCCTCAACTCGTACCTGAGAAAATACAGGCAAAGAAGTGCTGAAAATCCAACCCGAGGTAAGTAGAACTACGGTTAAGTTGCGATAAGAATGAAGCATATCAATTATTAATTATCAATTATCAATTATCAATTATCAACAGGTCGATTGGATATGGCGAATGCGATTCGCCATCCCTCGACCTCAATTATCAATTTTTCCTTACCCAAAGAGAAATTATCTTTTTTCCTCCTCCAGCGATAATATTTCCTTTAGGACTAAATGCGACGGCATAGATTTCCTCAGACTCATACCCCAGTTCGGATAACGCTTCCCCAGTTTTAACCGACCATAGCTTCATACCATCCCCTCCCCCACTGGCAAGAAACTTACCATCGGGACTAAATGCCAGAGAATAAACCTTGCTTAAATGTCCCGACAGTCTTTGCAATAGTTCTCCCGATCGCACCGACCACAATGCGATCGTGCGATCGACGCTACCACTGGCCAATAACTCGCCATCGGGACTAAACGTAACAACATTCAACCAACCTTCGTGACCGACTAAAGTCTGCAATAATTGCCCCGTTTTCACGTTCCACAGCCTCGCAGTTTTGTCGCAACTGGCACTGGCGGCAATATTATCCGTCGGACTAAACGCCACGCAATTTACATATCCTTTATGTCCTGCAAAAACGCGCCATACTTTTCCCGTCTTTGTCGATCGCGCCGTCACAATATTGCCATCACCGCTACTCACTAAAATTTTGCCATTAGTGCTAAAAGCCAAAGAATCCACAGAACTCGAATAGCCGGAAATCGTCTGAATTTCCCGTCCCGTCGCAATCGACCACAATTTAATCGTTTTATCGCCACTGCCACTGGCCAGCACTTGTCCGGTGCGATCGAAGGCAACACAATTTACCCAAGTTGAGTGTCCCGCCAGGGTTTGCAAAAGTTCCCCCGTTGCTAGACACCATAATTTAATCGTGCCATCTCGACTCCCACTCGCTAACATTTCTGCTTCGGGATCGAAAGAAAGAGAATAAACGTGATACTCGCAATTCGTTAATTCTCGGTACTTTTTCCAAGTTGCTTTTAAAGGAAATTCAATTAAAGTACCTTGAGATACGCGGACGGGAATCGTGGGATCGTCCGGGATGGGATTCAAATCTTGTAAAATTTCCTCTGCTGACTGATAGCGCTGTCTGCGGGTGCTTTCCAGCATTTTATCAAGGATATAGCCCAACTCGGGACTGATGGGCTTAATATTGCGATCGCGCCACATCCAGATCTCTTCGTCTGTATCGTAGATATCTAAGGGATCCATCCCGGTTAACAAGCACAAACAAGTGACCCCCAAACTATAAATATCGCTGGCATAGGTGGGTTTGCCCAAAATTTGTTCCGGGGGAGCATAACCCATCGTCCCAATTACGGTACCGGTTCCCGTTAATGCGGTGGTTTGATTTGCCGTCGCTGCACCAAAATCAACGAGGACTAATTCCCCAGTTTTGCGCCGAATAATATTTTCAAGTTTAATATCGCGATGAATCACATTATGTTGGTGAATGAATTGTAAAACGGGCAACAAACTATTGAGAAACTCGCGAATTTGGATTTCGTTGAATTTTTCTTCGCGCTTTGAAACCGTATCTAAATTGTCTCCTTCGATAAATTCTTGAACGAGATATTGTTGGTCTTCTTGAGTAAAATAGGCAAATAAATTGGGAATTTGCGGATGACTTCCCAACTCATCCAAGCGCATTGCTTCTCGGGCGAATAATTCCGAAGCTTTGCTCAGAGTTTCGGGATCTCGAGATTGGGGCGAAAATTGTTTGATGACGCAATGGGGTTTTGAGGGTTTATCTTCATCGATCGCCAGAAAGGTTTTGCCAAAACTCCCGGAACCGATGGGTTTAAGGGCTCGATAGCGATCGCGCAGTAGGATTTTTGCGCCACAATTCTCACAAAATTTGACGGTTTTGGGATTTTCGGGTTTGCTGCATTGCGGATTCAAACAATAGCTCATGGGATGGAGGGGGAGGGATGGAGGGAAAATTGGGAGCTAAACAGCGAACCGCGCGATCGCGCTCTATTTCTAGCCTAGCAAACTCCGAGGAAAGAATTCAAAATTCAAAAAAATCACTTAAATTACAATTTATAACCAAACGTCCGCAAGATTTCCTGACGAGATTTGATATCTTCAGACGTTTCCACACCTTTTGGAGAAAAGCCATCAACAACTCCCAAGATTCCTCTTCCTTGCTCGACTTCGGCAATAATGACTTGTACGGGATTTGCCGT
>JBFRWJ010000352.1:0-9611 GCA_051439525.1 Spirulina sp.
ACCAAGTAAGAAAGGATTCAATGGTATTCATGGGCAATGGGGTAGAGCTAGTTTGTTATTTGCTCTTTATCCCCTATTGCCCCTTCCTTTGGCTAGTCTCTCTACCTCGCTTTGTCCAAAGTCCAATCAATTACAAAGTATCGGGATCGACCCCTAAGCAAGCGATCGCGTATCTGTTGTGTTTGTCGGCGTTCTTTTTCCAAAGCCGCGATCGCATCGACCTAGAGCATAATTAAAGATAACGACGATCGATCTCCCGTTACCATGACCACCATTAAAGAACAACTCCTCGCCGCGATCGCAACTGCACCAGAATCAGTATTAGCGGAACTCTTAGAATACCTCCAAACTCGAAAAACTACATTAACTAAGCCAAAAACATTTGCCCCCAACCCACTTGCGGAAATGCAACCCTATTCATATTTAGCCGATCCCAACGAACCCGCAATTTCTCCCGATGATTGGGAAATGAATCAAGATTGCGAGGTTAGCAATTCGTGATTATTCTCGATACTCATATTTGGGTTTGGTGGAATCACAACGATCCAAAATTAACCCTCAACCACCAAGAGGCGATTGATAGAGAAAGACCAAATGGTTTAGGAATTTGCTCAATTAGCGCGATCGAAATTAGTAGACTTGTTGCTGCAAATAAATTGATTCTTCCTTGCCCAATTCAAGAATGGTTTAATATTGCTTTAGCTCAAGAAGGAATTACTCTTCTCTCGATTACTCCTCAAATTGCCATTGATTGTTATTTCCTTCCCGCAAACTTTCATAAAGACCCTGCCGATAGAATTATCGTTTCAACCGCAAGAATATATGATGTTCCTGTGGTAACTGTAGATGATAAAATACTCGCTTATCCTCATGTCAAGAAAATTTTACCATAGCGATCGCGTTTCTGCTGAAAATAGGAGAGGTTGGGAGTACGATCGCGCATTTGTTGTTTTTGTTAGCGTTCTTCTTCCAAAGCAGAGATCGTGCCTTACTTTTCCTGTTATTTACCAAGATCCTATCCTCCCCTCTTCTAAAATTAAATTAGGTCCGGAATATCCTTGAGAATCTGAGGTTAAAGGACTTTCTGCACCGTCAATTTGAACGCGGATTAAATAGGTGCCGGGATCGAGATTGCGGAGGCGAAAATGGAGTTCTCGGGTGTCGCGATCGCGGCGATCGATATTTCTGGGTTAATACGACAGTGTTTCATTGAAAATCTGGCCTATAAATTAACTCTATTTTTGCCGGATGGTACTCCAGTTCGTGCAGAAATTGATAGTTTGACTTTGAAAGAAGTGGATGAGGAAAAACCAAGCGGATCCGGTCAAGCAAAACAGCCCGACAAAAATACTCGAGAAACCAGCCAAAATATGACGACTTATAAAAATAAAAATCGGTAACGAGAATAACAATAACCAATCCAATAAATTTAAGATTTCACGCAAAACGATTCTCTCATATATAAACCAATGGTTGCTACCCGTAGTTCCTTATCCAGCCCCACTCAATCCAGTAGCGGTAACTATCAAGCGCTACCTAAAGTCGAAATTGAAGGGCAAGAAAAAACAGAATTTTACGACGATTTACTCCAAGTTTTAGTAGAAGAAAGCCTACATTTTCCGGCAATGTTTACCTTAGTAATTCGTAATGACTATCAACCGAGAACGGGAGGAGGAACAGAAAAACCTTGGCAACATGACTATTTAGAAATTGGCAAAAAAGTGAAAGTGAGTTTTGCAGCCAGTACGACAGCCTCTCAGGACTTTCAGGATGAGAACGAAGGTCAAGTCATAGAAGGTGAAATGACCGCGATTGAGGCGCATTTCAGCGACCAAACGCAAGCGCCGATTGTCGTGCGCGGTTATGATGTTTCTCATCGCTTGCATCGGGGAAAATGGAATCGTTCTTTTCAAAATTTAACCGATAGCGACTTGGTGAAAAAGATCGCGGGAGAATTGGGGATTGCTGTCGGGAAAATCGATGAAAGTGGGGTGCCTCACGAGTATCTGTTTCAAGAGAATCAAACGAATATGGAATTCTTGCGATCGCGTGCTTCTCGCATCGGTTTTGAACTCTTTATTCAAGATGGAAAATTAAATTTTCGCAAACCTAACGCCGATGAGACTTTAGAGTTAGAATGGTTGAAGGATATTTCTAATTTTCGCGTCAGAACGACCAGTGCGGAACAAGTTAAATCCGTGGAAGTAAGGGGGTGGGATTATACCCAGAAACAAGCGATCGTCTCCACGGCGAACTCAGAAAAAGTAGTCACGGAAACGGACAATGGTAAGGGGAGCGAAACCAGTGGCAAATTTAAAGGACTTCCCGCACCGACTTTATATGTGGTCGATCGCCCTGTAGAACAGCCGAAGGAAGCGGATTTAATGGCGCAGGCATTATGTAATGAGGTAGGGGGGCAATTTGTCCTCGCCGATGCCCGATGGGAAGGAAACCCGAAAATTTGACCGGGACGGGTGGTAAAGTTACAGGGAATGGGCAAGTATAGCGGTCAGTATTACGTAACGGAGACGCGCCACGCTTTCCAAGAGCGGATTTATACGACAGAGTTTAGCGTGTGGGGTTTGCGCGGAGGGAACTTGCTTACTTTACTTAGATTACTAAAGTGATTAAAGCCGGGACAGACTTTTTTGGTAGGAATTGTGACCGATAATGAAGATCCGGAAAGTTTGGGACGGGTTAAAGTGAAGTTTCCAAGTTTAACGGAGGAACATAGCAGCAATTGGGCGCGGGTAGTAAGTCCGGGAGCAGGAAAACAACGAGGTTTTGACTGTTTGCCGGAAATTGAGGATGAGGTTTTAGTGGGATTTGAACACGGAGATATTCATCGCCCTTATGTATTAGGAGGCTTATGGAACGGACAAGATGCACCCCTCGAAAAGGTGAAAAATAGCGTCACGGATGGGAATGTGCGCTTGCGAACGTTTAAAACCCGCAAGGGGCATTTGTTACAATTTGTTGAGGAAGATAAAAGCGAAACCCAAGCAGGAGTGAGAATTAAAACGGAGAAGGGACATGAGGTGTATTTGAATGATAGTCAAGGGAAAATTGAGATTGTCAGTCAAGGGAAAATAGAAATTGTTACAAAAGGAGGTCAGAAGATAATTTTGGATGATAATAGTGCTAGCATGAGTATGAGTTCGACGGGTACGCTTTCGATTGAGGCTCAAGGCGCGATCGATATTAAAACGAAAGGGATCGTTAGTTTGAGCGGGAGTCAAGTTAAGTTAGGTTAATTTTTCTCGATCGCATTCAAACAAATTTTAGTTGTTGAGGACTTGGGAACATTGTTAAATTAGCATAACTACCGAGAATCCCCCTATTGAAATCTTTGATTCAATAGGGGACGGGGCTTTTAAAGGGCGGAAATGGTTCCGCCCTCAGCCCCTCATGAATCGGATAAAAATTTGGGTTCGATACCCAAATTTTTATAAATACTTATTGCTTTCAAAGACAGACTTTGTTAAACTATATCTAGAGAATATAACAGATCATTAGATAATGCTACAAGCAGTCAAAATTCGATTATACCCAGACCGAGTACAGCAAGAGGCTTTATCCAAGTCTTTTGGTTGTGCGCGTTGGTATTGGAATTTTGCACTTAATGCTTGTATTCAGCATTATCAAGAAACCGGTAAAACTTTAAAACTATCTGTCTACAAGGGAATGCTTCCCCAACTCAAAAAAGAATATCCGTCTTACTTGGTTGGATATGGCGAGGAAACCTCGCCATCCCCCAAGCGCTGGTTAAAAACAGATTGTTATTCTGCTGTTCTTCAGTGTGTCGCTATTAATCTGAATAAGGCTTACAAAAACTTCTTTGAAGGGAGAGCAAAATTCCCACGCTTCAAATCAAAACACTGTAAGCAATCTCTTCAATATCCTCAAAACGTTGTCATCGTCAACAATTGCTTAAAAGTTCCCAAAATTGGTGAAATTAAAGCAGTCTTTCATCGAGAAATTGTTGGCAAGATAAAAACCGTAACAATTAGTAAAACTCCATCGGGGAAGTATTACGCTTCTTTATTACTTGAAATAGAGACTCCCCTAAATACCTCCAGTGAGGAGGCACAAGGGGAAAGATGGTCACTGAGCGATGCCGAAGTGAAAGTTTCAGGGATTGACCTTGGATTAAAAGATTTTGCCATCGTTAATGATGGAGAAACTACCGAAAAATATTCTAACCCTAAACATATTGCCAAGCATGACACAAACCTCAAACGTAAACAAAGAAAACTTTCTCGAAAAGTTAAGCGGTGCGACCCCGGCGAATCGAATTCGCCTAGGGAACGCGCACCAAGACAAGGCTCTAAATCGAGAGAGAAAGCGCGTAAAATTGTAGCCAAAGTACATGAGCGAATCCGTAATTCCCGCCAAGATTTTTTGCATAAACTTAGCAGAAAATTGGTAGACGAAAACCAAGTTATTGTCGTTGTATCCCCCCTAACCCCCCTTTGGAAGGGGGGAACTAAAGGGGGGATGGGAATGATTAAGAATCACAAGCTCGCTAAATCAATCTCTGATGTCGGTTGGGGAATGTTCGTTAATTTCTTGGATTACAAACTTGCTAAAGAGGGCAAGAGATTAGTCGAGATCGATCGATGGTTTCCTAGTTCTAAACTCTGCTCTGAATGTGGTCATCAAGTTGATAAAATGCCCTTAAATGTTAGGGAATGGACTTGTCCAGAATGCCAAAGTCACCATGACCGTGATGAAAATGCAAGTAGGAATATCAGAGCCGAAGGTATCAGACAATTATTATCCTGCGGAACGCGGGATACTGCGGGAGGAGGGGATGTGAGACTCGCCATCAATTCTGTTGATGGACAGCAATTCCCTATGAATTCCGAAGCCGCTCATCTATCCGTAGGATGATGAGCGGTAGTTCACGAGAAATTGACGATATTATGAATTGGTTGAATACTCTGGGAAAAGTTTCCGCCCAATTGAACCCCCAACGTACTGCCATTCGGGGCAGAATTCTCAGAGATCCTCACTATCGCCTGAGATCCCTCGAAGAAGTCAAAATCGCCGCAGAATTGGGATTGCAATTGGATGTCAACCGCGCTACCGTCGATGATTGGCTGCGCTTGCCCGGAATTTCTATTCACATGGCGCGATCGCTGGTGGAGTTGCGGGGCATGGGGGTACAATTTTTATGTATTGAAGATATTTCCGTTGCGATCGGGTTGTCTTTATCCCTCCTCCAATCTCTCAAACCCTTACTTTATTTTTGTTATTACGATCCCGAAAGTGCAGATAATCCCCAAAGAGTGAATCCCAATACCGCAACCTTGAAACAATTAGAAAAAATTCCCTTTCTAGATCCCCAACTCGCCCAAAAAATTCTGCAAAATCGTCCTTATCGCAATCTTGCCGACTTCCAGCAGCGCTTGGCTTTAGAAAGCGAACTGATCTCCCAACTCATGTATTACCTCCAATGGTAATCTTCTTCACTGTTCACTGTTCACTGTTTACTGATAACGGGAGATCGATAATAAATTCCGTACCTTCTCCCGAAGAAGAAATATAACTGATGTGACCCCCATGTTTTTCGACGATAATTTGATAGCTAATCGACATTCCTAAACCCGTTCCTTTACCGATCGCTTTGGTCGTAAAAAAGGGATCGAAAATGCGATTTTTTAAATCTTCTGGAATACCAATGCCATTATCGCGAATTTTTATCTTCACCAGAGATTCTACTTTGCTTAACTCTGTTGTAATCGAAATCATGCTGGGATTGTCTTTCATTTCTTCTAAATTTCTGTCCCGATCGCGTTCTTCGAGGGCATCGATCGCATTGCTGAGAATATTCATAAACACCTGATTGAGTTGTCCGGGATAGCAACTGATACGGGGCAGATCGCCATAATTTTTGATGATTTGAATGGCGGGAGATTCTGGTTTAGCTTTAATACGATGTTGGAGAATCGTTAAGGTGCTGTCAATACCTTCATGAATATTAGCCTTTTTAAAGTCTGCTTCATCTAAGCGCGAAAATGTTCGTAAAGAAAGTACAATTTCTCGAATTCGTTTTGCGCCTTCTTTCATCGAATTGAGCACTTTCGGTAAATCTTCCCGGATAAAATCAATATCTAAGTCCTCTAAATCGTCTGCCGATTCTGGATCGAGATGAGCGGAATATCGATCGTAAATATCCAATGCCGCTAACGAGTCTTTAACATATCCTTCTAGGGGCGTCAAGTTGCCATGAATAAAATTAACGGGATTATTAATTTCATGGGCAACCCCAGCAACTAATTGTCCCAAAGCTGACATTTTTTCACTTTGGATTAAGCGTCCTTGAGCCTGTTGTAATTCCTGTAAAGCCTTTTCTAAATCTTGGGTCTGTTGTTTGAGTTTGAATTCCGATTCTTTGCGATCGCTATTATCGACAATCACGCCATCCAAATATTGTAAGCGATCGCCATCTGTAAAAATCCCTTGACCTTTTTCGTAAACCCAGCAAATACGTCCATCAGCCCGAATGAGGCGATATTCCACCACATAAGATTGTTGGACGGCAACGGCTTTCAAGACAGTGTCTTCTACTCGTTCGCTATCGTCAGGATGAATGATACTCTCAAAACTGCGAACTTGACTGCCGAGAAAATCCGAAGCAGGATATCCGGTAATTTTTTCAATCTCACTACTAATAAAAATCATCGTCCAATCGCGATCGCATTCGCAGCGATAGATGATTCCCGGTGTATTATCCACTAAGGTTCTAAAACGTCGTTCGCTGTTTTCTAAAACCGCTTCAACTTGCTTGCGATCGCTAACATCAAGCATAACGCCATCCCATAAAGTAACACCGTCGGGCAATCGTTCCGGACGAGAAATCGCTTGAATCCACTTGACTTTATCCGAACGGCTAACGATACGACCCTCCCAACGAACATTCTCTAACGTTTCCGCAGAACGAATGATTTGCTCTTGCAAACTGTTACGATCGTCGGGATGGATCATGTTTAAACCCTTTGTTTTCATCACCTCGGGTTCGACTTCATAAATATCGCGACTGCCTTGAGAAACATAGGTAAAATTCATCGCACCCTCGCGATCGCGGCGAAATTGATAAATCATCCCCGGAACGTTAGCCACTAATTTTTGATAGCGTTCTTGGCTTGCTTTTAATTCCCGAGTTCGCGCTTCTACACGAAATTCTAGTTCTTGATTAGCCTGTTTGAGTGCCTCTTCTGCGTGTTTGCGATCGCTGATATCATGTAAAGCAATCACTGCGCCCATTTTTTCCCCGCGAGAATTAACAATAGGCTGTCCGCTTGCGAGTAGCGTTCGAGTTTTTCCCTGTTTGGGGGCAATAACCATTTCCACATCTTGAAACTTTTCTCCTTGAAATGCTCGAAATAAAGGAATCTCCTCTTTTGACATGAGAGTTTTCCCATCGGCTTGATAGAGATCGAAACGCTGTGCCCATTCTTCTGGGGGGAGAGATTGGGAGGGTAATCCGTGAAATGTTCGGGTCGCAGGATTAAAAAGGCTTAAGATTCCTTTTTCGTTACAAGCAACAATACCATCGGATAAATTTTCGAGTAAAGCATTTAAAAATTCTTGTTCTTTTTGCAAGGATTCTTCAGCAAGAGTGCGCTGGCGGACTTGTTCGGCTAATTTAAGATTGACTTCTTCGAGTTGTGCGGGACTGGGAATGGCAAGAACTTTCGGAATGAGGGGAATGAGGGCGATCGCGGTCATGACCGAAACAATTGCAGTTAAGGCTTTAATCGAACCCGATAGCCAATAGTGAGGATGCCATAACGTCCACACTGCCATAAGATGGGTTGCCCCACAGGAGAGAATGAATGCCCCAAACATGAAAAATAACCAGTCAAAGGGAATATCTTCGCGCTTGTTGACCAAATAAACTAAAATAATGGGAATAACAGCATAAGCTAAGGCAATCAGAGAATCTGAAGTTACGTGCAATCCCACTAAGCCCGTCTTCCACAAATAACAATGCCCGTGAGGAATAAAAGCAAACATTAGCAATGAGCAATTATCAATGATCAATGATCAATTATGCCTTGCTCGTTCCCAGTTGGCCATCGGTAATTATTCGCTCTTCATTGCTCATTGTTACCAAGGCGTACCGATTAACGTAAAGGCACTCCAGTAATAAGGATGGCTGAAGTTGCGATCGCCGAACTCGGTTAACGATGGATCTAAGGAAATTTTTGCGAATAAAGTCATTAATTGCTCGTTTTCTAAACGAACATTGCCGTGAATCATGGCTAATTGAGCTTGCCGCACCGCTTCTGCTTTAATTGGGGCTTTTTGTAATTGTTCGTAAAATGCACTCATAAATCCGAGAGAACCAATATCGCTTACATACCACAAACTCCCTAAAGTAGATTTAACCCCGGCCATGGCGGCAATTCCCGCAAATCCCAATTCTGCTTGGGGATCCCCCAATGCCGTCCGACAAGAACTCAAGACGAGCAATTCTACCGTCGGATCGTGCCAGCCCAATTCTGACAGGCGATCGAGTCCCAAACGTTCTTCGCCCACGAGAATGTAGGAATCTGCGGGGGATCCGGGTTGGAAATCGCTGTGGGTAGCGAGGTGAATCATGCGATAGGGGGTGCGATCGCGGACTTGTTGGAGTGTATCGAGGTTGAATTCTTCGTTCAAGTGCGCCTCTCCTTGCCAGAGTTGCCCCGAAACTAAGTCTAACTCGAGGGGGACGGCAGGAAGGGGGTCGCGATCGCGAAATTGGGAACGTCCCATAGCCAAGACATCCAATCCGCGAACGCCAGTATAACTTAAGTCACTCAAGGAGATGCTGGGCATCAAACTGACGCTATAGCGTTCGACGATAAATCCATTCCCGTCGTGGAGAGCGGCGAGGGGCAGCGATCGCAGTCCTTCATCGAGAATAAAGGTTAAATGATCGATCTCGTATTTTTCGAGATCCGCCTCGAGGGGGGCAATTAACCATTGATAGAGTTTTTGGGCGGGGTCGAGATACGCTTTTTCTCTTCTTATATTCGTGACCGTGCGGCGGAATTGTTTGGCGATCGCATCGACTCGAGCGCGAGGAATTCCGGTTGGATAGAGAATGGGCTCGGCTTTTGCCGTCACTAACAGGAGATACAGTTGGTCTGTGGGTTGGGCGGGTTGTTCGATGGAGGAAAAGCCGAGGGCGGGGGCGTAAATGGCGTAAATAATGGAGGGTTTGACCCCCGTGGCGCGTTCGACGCGATCGAGACTGTCTCGGGCGGCATCAATGACGATTTCGCCATTGCTTTCCTCCTCTTGTTCTGGGGTTGCGGCGAGGTTGCTTGCTCCTGTTGCTAAATTGTCCAACCCGTTCCCCTCTACAGATTTTGTTGTCCCATTGGCGTAGATTTCTTGCTCGGCGGCAAAATACCCTTCAAAGGCTCGGGTAAAATAGCGATCGATTTGCTCGAAGGTCAGTTCGGTCTTTAAAGGAGTATTGGGATCTAAAGGGGCGAGAGAGACACTAAAGCGATCGCTCTCCAATACCCCCAGTTGCTCGAATCGAGTCACATCTTCCTGTAGGGCTTCGACGAGGCGGTTGGTCACTGTTTTGCCCAGTACGCCGTCAATAC
>JBFRWJ010000353.1:0-14825 GCA_051439525.1 Spirulina sp.
AGGAGTCTTGGGAGCGATCGGAAGCTCGAAAGAAAGAACTGAGAGGATCTCCATCTTGCTCCGTGACAGCGACAGATTGTTCTCGATCGCCCGAAGCGATCGCTAATGCTGCTAAAGTTCCCACAACGGCGAAAAGTGTCGAGCTCCCATTGCGCAAGGTGACGACGAGCAAAGCGCCAAAAGAAGGGAAACGCGATCGGTGCAATTTAGGTTTTCGAGTCATAACTTTTTCGCCTCACAACCAACTTAAACTTTAGCAAATAAACTGCGATCGCTCTGTAGGAGTTCTGAAAAAAGCAATAAGCTCTAACTGCGCTTGCGATCGCGCTCCATGGATCGTTGATTAAGCCTTCTCTCGTAGGGCAGAAATGGGATTTAAGCGACTGGCGTTACGGGCGGGAAAATAACTCGCACCAACCCCAACAGCGATCGCCATTCCTAATGTTAACCCTGCTGTGGCAATTTCAAAACGATAGGGCAGATCGAATTGATGAGCTACCAAACGAGTTCCGATATCCACCGCAGCGATCGCGGCGATTCCGCCGACTAAACTCACTAAAATTCCTTCAAGAACAAATTGCCAGAGAATTTCTTGGGGTGTTGCGCCGATCGCGAGCTTTAAACCGATTTCTCGCGTCCGTTCGAGAGTAGAAGCAATAGTAATATTAGCAATTCCCACTCCGGAAATGAAGAGGGCGATCGCGCCTACGGCAAAAAGTCCTCGCCCGGTGATTTTCATGGCATCCTGCTGTCGTAAAATATCTTTGACATTGTTCCACGACCATGCCTCTTTGGGTGTAAATCTTTCTTGTAATAATTGTTTGACTTCAGTTTCTTGATGGGGGATGTAGCCTAAGTCTTCTGGTCGCAGATGTAGGACTTTGGTCTCTTCAATACCCCGACGAGCGCTATACAATGCCAGAGGCACGAGCATGGTACGCCAAGCCTGACCCTCTGCAGTCATGGGTTTCGCGTCGATAGTGCCGACGATGCGATAGGGAACGTTGTTGAACAAGAGGGTTTTGTCAATGGGGCTCTCATCTACAAATAATTCTGCTGCGAGGGATTCGTCAATGACGACCACGGAACGAAATTGAGTAAAATCGTCTTGATTGAAAAATCTGCCTCGGGTGACTTGTCGTCCTGAAGTTTGCAAATAGTTTAAAGAGACAGCCATACTCCAAATCCGAGTTTCGCGATCGCCTGCCACGATCCAACCGCTACCAAAGAAGGTTTTGCGACCTATTGTCCGTACTCCCGATAAACGCGATCGCAGCCAGCGAATATCGGCGGGCATTAACATGGTTCTCCCGCGTATTCCCGTATGAATTTGTGGGGCTTCTTGGCGATTTAGTAGGCGTTGAATGCTGGCTTTGCTAATATTGCTCACTTGAAACGTGGCATTAACTGCCGCAACCCCGATAAATGTCCCTAATATTGTCAGGAGGGAGCGAGTGGGGTGGTTGCAGAGCGATCGAACGCTCATTTTCAGTAAATCTAAAGGTGAAAGAGTCATATTGTAAGTCAGAAAAATTTTCTCTTCATTATCTTGGCAAAATTTTCTCCAGTTTGTTAGAATCTAAAAATAGTAAGGAGAAGGATAACAGAAACACAAGGATTTTGATCTATGAAAAAAGATGACAAAAAGTTTGGCTGGGTTTTCTTTAAACCCTTTGTTTCTATTTTAATGCCTCTAATCACAATTTTTGCGATCGTCGTTATATCAGTGACAATTCAGCACTCTGACAGAGATAAGCGAATTAAGATTTATACAGAATGGTCAACTATTGTATCTCTACTAACACCAATTATACTGGCATCGAGTTTATTTGCAACAGTTTTTGGTTTGCAACAAGCCTACAATAATTATCAAGATAATATTGAAAAAAATCGAAAGAAGAGTGCGTTTGAATATTTGAATACTATTACTCTTGGCCGATTTATTGAGATTCGGAATAAATTGGAAAAATTAGATATTAATCCTTATCGTTATCGGGAAGGAACGAGCTATTTGAGTGACAGAAAAAAAATATTCAATCCTCAAGAGAAGCTAAATCAAACTAACCTCATCAGAGATATTTTCAACACTTTTGATTTGATTTGTACTGGGATCGCATTTGGTGTAATTGATGAAGATATGGCTCGCTCTCAAATGAGTGCAATAATGATTGCTTACTGGAAATGGGGAAAATCCTTTGTTCTTCTTGCAAGAATGCTTGAAAAGCGTTCAACAAACGACAGAGAATACGATCGAAGTCTTGTTTATCTAGATTATGAAAAACAAATTTATAAATGGCTGGAGAGACCAGATAGTCAGCCATCACAAGAATTAGATAGTAAAATAAAAGAATGGAGAAACAAGTGGAAACAACAAGAGATGAAAATCGAAATACAAGTCAATAATAGTACTGAGTCAAGAGAAGATACTTTAGAAAACTTAGTCAAGATAATTTATGAAACAGAATATGGATTTTTAAAAAATTCTTAATGTTGACAAGAAACCATAAAATAACGAAGTATATCGGAGACACTTCGTTATTTCTTTTCTGTGACATCTAGAATTAGAACCAAGCTGACATAATATTTTTCCTCCATTAGTAAAAAGACGATTGTGCTAAGTTTCTCTAACCAGTAAAATCATAGTCCATGCAGATGATGATTGATGTATCAAGGGAAACAGATTTTTAAAAGCTCCCCACAGTTAAGGAAAGGATTGCAAAACTCTTGGTTGGGGGTAGCGAACGTCGTGGAACGTCTAAGCGATCGCTCCACAATTCTCCTCAATTGCTGCCAATGGGAATCATTTCTAGACGATCGCCTTCGACAACCGTATGCCCTTGCCAATCAGGGCTCGTATCGGGATAATCGGTACGATAATGACCTCCCCGACTTTCCTTGCGAAATGCCGCACTTTTGAGAATTAAATGACCGATATCTAACAAATTCATCGTTTCTACAACAAATTTTAATTGTTTCTCGGCAGTTTCGGACTCGAGCTGGATGTTCTCCCCGGGAGATAAATTGAAGAGATAGTGACCGATCGCTAAATTTGCCAACCGAGAGCGCCAAAAACTCACTTTCGCGATCGCTTCCTCTAATACCGGCTGCGATCGACAAATCCCTGCACTATGCCACATCAAAGCGGGCAATGTTTCCCGGATCGCCTCAATTTCTGCGATTTCGTCCCCCCAGTCTCCTGAAAATACCGTCAAAGACTCGCGATCGCGACGGCTAACGGGTTCGACTTCTAACTGATGCAGTTGCGCTGCAAACACAATACATTCCAACAAAGAATTACTCGCCAACCGATTAGCACCATGTACTCCCGTACTGGCGGCTTCTCCAATGGCATACAACCCCGGTAGCGAGGTGGCATTCATTAAATCTACCGCGACGCCTCCCATCCAATAGTGAGCCGCAGGAGCGACGGGAATGGGCTGTGCGAAGACATCAATTCCCCACTGCTGGCACTTTTGGATGATATTGGGGAAACGATGGCGAATTCGTTCCGGTGCGATCGCTTGCAGATCTAAAAAAACGCGAGCGGTTGCGGGATCGGGGGCGGTTTTTTCTAAATGGTTAAAAATCGCCCGACTGACCACATCTCGCGGTGCCAATTCCCCCTTGGGATGGTAATCAAAAGCGAAGCGCCTGCCCTCAATATCCACTAAGTGCGCCCCTTCTCCCCGAACGGCTTCACTAATGAGAAAATGGGGGGCATCGGGTTGGCTCAAAGCGGTGGGATGAAACTGCACGAATTCTAAATCTCGCACGATCGCGCCCCCACGCCAAGCGAGGGCAACTCCATCTCCGGTGCTGACAGAAGGGTTGGTGGTTTTGGCGAAGATTTGACCCCCTCCTCCCGTGGCTAAAATCACGGCATTTGCTCGCAACCAGAGGATGCGATCGCGATGGAGGATGCTTATTCCCTGACAGCGATCGCTTTGGGGATCGCGCCACAAATTCAGGGCAAAGGCAGAGGATAAGATTTCAATATTAGCGCGTTCCGATACCCTAGCCGTGAGAATATCCACGATCGCTCGTCCGGTGGTGTCTTGGGAATGGAGGACGCGAGAGCGAGAATGGGCGGCTTCTAGGGTGGTTGCCAGTTTGTTCTTCTTGCGATCGAAGAGGACTCCGAGGGTGAGGAGAGAAGCGATCGCGTCGGGGGCATTGTTCACCAGAAATTCCACAGCGGCGCGATCGCACAAGCCCACCCCGGCATTTAAAGTATCCTCTAGATGCAGTTGAGGAGAATCATCCGACGCGATCGCCGCCGCGATCCCCCCTTGGGCCCATTTGCTCGAACCTTTGCCCAGCTTGCTTTTCGTCACCAGCAAGACGCGATAGCGTTCTGGCAGGCATAGGGTTGCATACAGTCCGGCGGCTCCAGAACCGACAACGATAATATCAAATTGAGACGGGGTATTTAAGGAAATCAATGAGGTTCGTTCAATAAATTTTGCTAAATTCTTCTAACCAAAAAGAGATGGTTTCAAGCCTTCCGCTTTAGCGGTCAGTCATTGTTCATTGTTCATTGTTCATTGTTCATTGTTCATTGTTCATTGTTCACTGTTCATTGTTCATTGTTCATTGAAATGTTGCCGATAATTCTAACATTCGTTGAATCGGTCGCAAAGCAGCCACCCGAATATCTTCTGACATCGTTATTTCGGGTGTCCGATTTTTCATTGCCAAATATAACTTTTCCAAGGTATTTAATCGCATATGCGGACATTCATTACAAGCGCAATTTTCCTCTGGAGGAGCAGGGATAAACGTTTTTTCCGGTGCTTGTTTTTCCATTTGATGAATGATGCCCGATTCTGTGGCAACAATAAACTCTGGGGAAGCACTCTCTTGACAATATTTCAACAATGCAGTCGTCGAACCGATATAATTAGCGTGACGCAAGATAGAGGTTTCACATTCTGGGTGAGCGATGATTTCTGCTTCTGGGTGCTGGACTTGGAGTTGAACGATTTTCTTTTCCGAAAAAGTTTCGTGAACGATACAACTCCCCTGCCATAACACTAAATCTCTGCCGGTCTGCTCCATAACATAACGACCTAAATTCTTATCTGGAGCAAAAATAATGGGCCGATCTTGCGGAATTTGCTCGACAATTTTAACTGAATTAGAACTGGTACAAATAATATCGCTCATTGCCTTGATTTCAGCAGAGCAATTAATATATGAAACCACTAAATGGCCGGGATGTGCGGCTTTAAACGCAGCAAATTCTGTCGGCGGACAACTATCTGCTAAAGAGCAACCCGCATCTAAATCGGGGAGCAATACCTGTTTTTCGGGGTTGAGTATTTTGGCGGTTTCTGCCATGAAATGAACCCCGGCAAAGACAATTACATCTGCATCTGTGGAAGCCGCTTTTTGAGATAGCCCGAGAGAATCGCCGATATAGTCGGCAACATCTTGAATATCTGGTTCTTGGTAATAGTGAGCGAGAATAATTGCCTTCAATTCTTTTTTTAGTGTTTCAATGGCACTAAACAAATCTTTGGGAATTTCCTCAATATTGTGATTCGCTTTTAAAGCAGTTGCAAACATTGTTCAAATTTCCTCTTTCAACAAAAGTAACGCGAATTCCCTCCTCGCCCCCCAAGGAACGAGTATGGGACGGGATGGTTAAAATTTCCTCGATCGCTCTTTTTCGGATGGTCTCTAGTTGATAGTGTACTTTTTACCATATCAGATTAACGCGAATTTTCTATTTTTAACATTTTCTTAAACACAATTCTGTATTTTTGGCGGCATTGTCGGCGATCCCCGTCTGGCGATCGCTTGTATTCACGACCGCGCGACCCAAATGAGGTGGCAAAAATAAGAAAAGGAGAGCCAAAAAGCTCTCCACCGACCAGCAAATTTTGAGGTGCGATCGCGCTAAGCGGATTCGGGTACAATTTCAGTCATGCGTAAGAAGCGGACGGACTGATTGCGAGCGTGAAAAGCCATGAAACTGCGTGCGGCTTCTACCGGAAAAAGATTTTTCCAAGCCAACCATTCTCGCTGAATGGCACTGAGTTCTAAAACCAAACTATCGGGAATATTGGTCGTACAACAATCGATAATGCGGATCGCCTCGTCAAGAAGATATTGGGTTTGTCGATCTTGAGTCGCATTGGGAATTTGCGCGGCGATCGCGGCAAAAATTGAAGCTAAAATTCTTAATTTTTGTTGCCAATTTAAACGTTGTAATTCTGAGTCATTCGGAAAAGTTGTCGCTTGCATGGTCAAATGCCTCCACAATGTACGCCATCAATTCAATGTTCCGAACTACGCGTTTCTCTATTCCTAGAATGCGCCCGATCCACCGACTTAGACAAGATCTGTAATGGATCGGCTTTATAATGAGTCATGAACGATGAGCAACGAACAATGACCGATTTTGTTGTTATCAGTCACTCTTTTGGCAGTTATCGATCGCTCGGTTTGCTGTTTGCGATCGCAATTTGTTCGCGATCGCTATCATTATCTTTCTCTCTCTCTCTTCTCCTTCCCCAACTGGTGAGGTGGTGAGGTGGTGAGGTGGTGTAGGGACGTAGCATGCTACAACCCTACTGATGACTGAGACGATCTACAATCGATCTTGCACGATGGGTCAAAATAAGCTATGGCAACGCTGAAAGCATCAAAACTGGGATTGAGTCGAATTCAACAGGCACGCAAAGAAAAGGGGTGGAGTTGGAATGCAGAAGATGACACTTGTTTTCTCGAAGCCAGCCAGATTTTAGACCCAACCGGAACTTGGTACACTGGGGGACCTTATGCCTACGGGGTATCTCTGGGGACGTGGAAGCGCTTTTTGGCGGGGAAATATCCCATTAGCGCCAAAACCTTTAAAGCCTATTGTCAAATTCTGGGACTGTCCTGGGAAGAGATTGTCGATCGCCGCGATCCCAACATCGGTGAAAGCAAGCAAGACTGGGATGAAGAAATCGACGTATCTTGCTTTTACGGACGCGAGGAGGAACTGGGAAAACTCGAAAAATGGATTCTCGGCGATCGCTGTCGTCTCATTGTCCTCTCGGGGATGGGAGGGATTGGCAAAACCTCTCTCTCGGTTAAACTGGGAGTCAATTTGCACGATCGATTTCAATACGTCTTGCGGCGATCGCTGCGTCACGAACCTCCTATTAATGACCTCTTA
Source organism: Spirulina sp. (assembly GCA_051439525.1). GTDB lineage: Bacteria > Cyanobacteriota > Cyanobacteriia > Cyanobacteriales > Spirulinaceae > CCY15215. The sequence goes on from JBFRWJ010000353.1 coordinate 7,169, forward strand.
AGCGAAATTCATACGTTCCTCTGTAGCGAGACGGATTCCCAAATTCCCGACGCGATCGAAGATCGAATTGCACAGATCGTCGATTTTTTACGCGATCGTCGCTGTTTATTACTTTTTGATGATTTTGAAGCCATTTTATCGGGTGAAAAATTAGCCGGACAATATAAAAAATGCCATCAAGACTATAGCGAACTCGTCCGCCGAATTGGGCGAGAACGTCATGAAAGTTGTTTGCTTCTCATCACCCGAGAAAAACCCAGAGAGATTACCGCTTTAGCGGGAGAATCTTCTCCGATTCGCGATCTAAAATTGAGAGGACTTTCTCTAGAAGAGTCTCGCAAAATCTTGACAGATCGAGGATTTTCTGCTTCTCAACGCGGCACGACTCAATTAATTCAATTATATCGCGGTCATCCCCTTGCTTTAAAACTGATTTCTACAACCATTCAGGATATTTTAGGGGGAGAAATCTACGAATTTCTCAAACAAAGTACCTTGGTTTTAGGGGATATTATGCCAGCAATTTTTTACCAGCAATTCGCTCGTCTCTCAACATTAGAGCGAGATCTGGTCTATTGGTTGGCCATTGAAGGCGATCCGATTCCCCTATCTCAAATCAAGGATAATCTGAGATTTTCGGGGGCTTCTTCCTCGGAAATTGTTGCCGCACTGGAATCCTTAAAGCGGCGATCGCTTTTAGAAATTTCTAAATCGGTCGATGGTTTGGCAGAATTTACTTTAGGGACGGTTTTTATGAAATATATTACTGGGCAATTAATCGATGAATTTTATCAGGAAATCGAAGAATTATTAGAATCGCGATCGCTTCAAAATCTTAAAGTTGTTAAAACCCATTGCTTGGTCAGTCCGCGAGGGGAAAGTAACGATAAGCGAGATTTAATTCTCAGAAAGCTCAAAGAAAAACTCGAATTCATTCTCAGTTATTCCGACGATCTAGAACAGATTCAGGATATTTTTAAAGACCGCCTCACACGAGATATCGGCTATGCAAAAATCAATCTAAAAACTGTTCTTTTCCCCAGCAACCAACAACCAACAACCACTCACTCCCAACCCACGCACTCCCCCAACCCTAACCCACCCCCAACCCCTCCCAAGAGGGGAGACCAGGAGGGGAGCAACCAACAACTAACAACTAACAACTAACAACCAACAACCAAAATGATCAAAATTGCGATCGCGCAGCTCAATCCCATTATCGGCGATCTAACCGGCAATGCGAATAATATTCTTCAAATCGCGAAAACAGCCTCAGAACAAGGCGTTCAGTTGTTATTAACGCCCGAACTTTCTTTATGTGGCTATCCCCCCCGAGATTTATTACTCAATCCAAACTTCGTGGCAAAAATGCTACGAACCTTGCAGCGCTTGGCACGAGAGTTACCCAAAAATTTAACGGTTTTAGTGGGAACTGTGGATGCCAATATCGAAGCAGAATTACACGGTAAAAAGCCTCTATTTAATAGTATAGCACTCTTAAAAGAAGGAAAAATAAAACGCATTTTTCATAAGCGTCTATTACCCACTTATGATGTTTTTGACGAACATCGTTATTTTACGGAAGGCGATGAAAGTAATTATTTTATTTTAGAATATGAAAGAGATTCGGTCAAAGTTGGCGTAACAATTTGCGAAGATTTATGGAATGATGAAGAATTTTGGGGGAGGCGTAGTTATCAAGTTAATCCCATCGAAGATTTAGCAAAATCTCAAGTTGATTTTATCGTGAATTTATCGGCTTCTCCTTACAGTGTCAGCAAACAGAACTTGCGAGAAGCCATGTTGCGCCATTGCGTTATGCGTTATAAAATTCCGCTCATTTATACCAATCAAGTTGGTGGCAATGACGATCTTTTATTTGATGGGAATAGTGTGGCATTTAACCGGAATGGGACGCTAATCTGTCGGGCTAAAAGTTTTGCCACGGACTTAAAAATTATTGAGTTCGATACCGAAAAACGAGATTATTTACCCGCACCGATCGTTCCCTTACCCGACTGTGAAGAAGCAGAAATTTGGGCAGCGTTGGTATTAGGGGTACGAGATTATGCCCAAAAATGCGGTTTCTCTCGGGTTATTGTGGGATTGAGTGGCGGGATTGATTCTTCCTTGGTTGCTGCGATCGCGGCGGAAGCAATGGGTGCAGAAAATGTCTTCGGAGTGTTAATGCCTTCTCCCTACAGTTCCGATCATTCTCTGCAAGATGCAGAAATCTTAGTTAAAAATTTGGGAATTCAGAGTCAAACTATCGCGATCGCCGAGGCGATGACTGCTTACGATCGCTTATTAGATCCTTTATTTGCCGGGACGGAATTCGGGGTTGCAGAGGAAAATATTCAATCGCGAATTCGCGGCAATTTGTTAATGGCGATCGCGAATAAATTTAATTATCTTCTTCTTTCGACGGGCAATAAATCGGAAATGTCCGTTGGGTACTGCACCTTATATGGCGATATGAATGGCGGTTTAGCAGTGATTGCCGACGTTCCCAAAACGCGGGTTTTTTCTCTCTGTCGCTGGTTAAATCGAGAACGAGAAGTGATTCCCCATCATGTCATTATTAAACCCCCCAGCGCCGAACTCAAGCCCGATCAAACAGACCAAGACTCTCTTCCCCCTTACGAGATTCTCGATGAGATTTTGCGCCAATTCGTGGAAAATCATCAATCGATTGAGGAGATTGTCAATTCTGGATGCGATCGCGCTACAGTAGAAAAGGTAGCGCGTTTGGTCGCTCGGGCTGAATTTAAGCGCCGTCAAGCACCACCGGGTTTAAAAATTACCGATCGCGCTTTTGGGACGGGGTGGCGAATGCCGATCGCTTCTCGCATCACGGGTTAAAATCAGTCACCAGTCACCAGTTATTGACACCTAAATAATTAGGTTTTATGAGAGACTCTGCAGGCAAATCTTGGTTCGAGCTTTTTCCCATTCGGTTCGTTGTGAGGTGGGGGACGCGGGCGATCGCGATTTTGGGTTTGTTCCTCTTGTTAGGAATGTGGCAAACGAGAACAAATTTCTGGAGGGAAATCAAAACCTTCTTTGGTATTGAAATTCAAGAACCGGAATTCAATATTTCCACAATTATTGTGGAAAAGATTCGCGGTGTCAGCGAATTAACCACTGCGGTTTATACTACCGAAACCGTTGTTCCCACCCATCAAGATCGGGAATTGATGGGAGTTTTTCAATTCCGGACGAAAATGCTTTATATTGCCTCTGGAGAAGTCGAAGCGGGAATCGATCTCAGTCAATTAACGGCGGAGGATGTTAACATTGCTGACAATACTATCTATGTTCAACTGCCAGCACCGCAAATCTTGGATGCTAAAATTGATGTCGAGCGATCGCGAATTTATGACTACGATCGCGATCTTTTCAATTTAGGTCCTGATGTTGCTCCCGAGTTACAAACCCTCGCACAACGAACCACATTAAAGAAAATTGTGGCAGGTGCTTGCGAACAAGGATTGCTCGATGAGGCGAACGATCGCGCTCGAATTGCCATTACTCAACTCTTAAATTTAGCAGGACACGAACGGGTTGAAGTGATTACCACTCCACCTTATTTAAAAACTTGTCAAAAAAGTTAACAGCTGAGGTTTGGATACCAAGATTCGCTTAACTTCTCGCGGGAGATACTTGTTTTTGTATCAATTGTTTTCTCAAATAATGGGTTAAGGGTTTCTCAACTAAACTATAAAAAATGCAAGACAACCCAACCGCGATGATAGCAATGAGCCAACCCAGAATGAAAGTATTATTCAGGATGTCTAATAATTTCAACTTTGCACTGAGCTGCATGAGAGCCGAAATCACCGGATTGTGAATCAAATAAATGGAATAAGAAGCATTTCCGAGATAAATCAAAAATTTAGGAATTTTAACGCTCTCATGAATATCCAGAGAAGCTGCTCCCATCACTAAAAATAAGCAGGGAATTCCTGCAAAAATAACTCGATTAATGTTAAACTCAACTCCCAATAAGCTGATAACATTCACTTCATGAATTAACCCATAGGTTTGAGAAAAACTAAAGAAAAGTAATAAACCCACCCCTGTACAAAATATGGTTTTGCGATAGCGGAGAGAGTGTTTCAGAACACAATATGCAGCAATACAACCAAAAATAAATTCAAAATGAAGAGAATTAAAAAAAAGTGAAATCCAAGGCTTTTCTGACATCGAAACTGCAAAAACACTCAAAAATTGAGTAGTCGAACCGATAATAATAATACCAACAACAGTAAAAAATACGCGACGGGACAAGATATAGTTTAAGCTAAAGATAACGTAAAAGAAAACAATAAAGGTTAAAGTCCAGCTCACATTTAAAATTGCTGCTGAAGGCGGGAAAAGCAACAAAGATTCAATCAGAACGCCGAGAGTGACAGGATAGCTACTTTTGAAACCCGGTATGAGTATAAAAAAGAAGACAACCCCTAAAGTGATAATCCAATAAATGGGGTAAATGCGGATTCCTCGCTTGAGCAAAAATTCCTTAAACCTTTTCGGACTGCGTTGCAGTAGATTATGATGTTGCGTATAGATAATGATAAAACCACTGAGAACGAGAAAATAATCAACACCAGACCAACCAAATTTAAAAATATCAAAGCAGAAAACGGCGTTCAATTTTGCATTGGTTAACTGATCGACATGAAATAAAGCAACCGCGATCGCGGCTAATCCTCGAAACAGTTGCAACAGATTAAGCGTTTTATGCTGATTTTTGCTTTCTGGTTTCATCAATTTTCGGAAAATAATAGAGAACAAATTACGATCGAGATGCTCAGTACACAAGTGAATCTTCGGACGGCATGATGGAAATGGACTCGCAAACTTTTGCCCTCTTGAATGGCGAACCTCTAAAATCTAAAATTTCAGAGACTTCTCAGATTTTGATGACACCCTACGGGCATAATAAAAAAGAAAGAATACAATAAGATTCTGGAATGATGCTCCGCTTTCGTCGTTGGTTCATTTTATCTCTCATTGCTTTAATTGCCATGTTTCTCGCGATCGCTTGTTCGGGAAAACCACCGACAACCGAGACAGCGATTCGCATTGGCTCGAAAGATTTCGCCGAACAATTTATCTTAGCGGAAATGTATGCGCTAGTCCTCGAAAATCATGGCTTTGCGATCGAACGAAAGCTGAATTTAGGGGGTACGCCAGTCGTTCATGACAGTTTGACCAGTGGCGAAATCGACCTTTATCCAGAATATACCGGGACGGCACTCTTAGGCGTGTTAAAGTTACCGGGAAATAGCGATCGCCAAAAGGTTTACGAAACGGTGGCTCGGGGATACAAGGAACAATTCAATTTAATCTGGCTTGCACCCTCTCTCATGAATAATACACAGGCATTGGTGGTAACGCAAGAAGGAGCGCAAAAATATAACCTGAAGACGATTTCCGATTTAATTGCCAAAGCCGATCGAGTAACGGCGATCGGACCGCCAGAATTTCAAGAACGAGAAGATGGTTTACCGGGTTTGGAAGAAGTCTATGGCAAATTTACCTTAAAAGAGTATAAAGCTGTCGATGCGGGATTGCGCTATCAAGGACTCACTCGAGGAGAAGCAGATGTTGCGGTGGGATTTAGTACCGACGGAGAAATTAGTGCCTATAATTTAGTCATGCTGAAGGATGATAAAAATCTTTTTCCGCCCTATCAAGTTGCCCCTGTCGTGCGTCAAGAAACTCTCGATCGCTATCCCGAACTTACAGATATTCTCAATACAGTCACAACTCGCCTCACGGATGAAACAATGCAAAAATTAAATTATGAAGTCACCGGAAAACAACGGAACCCGGCTGATGTGGCGAATGAGTTTTTGCAGCAAGAAGGGTTATTAAAGCCGTAAGGAATGGTTATTTGTTATTTGTTATTTGTTATTTGTTGGAAAAGAGTTCGGGTAAAGGAGTCTTCTCTCCTGCCATTTTCCAGCCATTTTTTGCCGCGCTTTTTTCTAATTCTTTAACTCGATTTTCGGAAAGGGGATGACTGTAAAAATACTCGGCAATTTTTAAGTTTGTTTCTTCATCTTGGAGGCGTTTAAAGAAATCTAAACTGTGACCTCCATGTCCGTAATGGCGAATCACAGCCTCTAAACCATATAAATCGGCTGCCGATTCTTGGCTTCTGCTATAGTTTAAATCGGAAAGATTGATAACGGTTTGCACAACTCTCGAATTGCCGCTTCCTGCTGTTCCAAAAACAACGGACAAACCAAAGTTAAGAACCAATCCTCGACCCAAACCCCTCAACCCATCCCTGCCTTGTAAATGTCCCAATTCATGAGCCAAAACAAAGGCTAATTCGTTTTCCGATTTGACTTCATCTAGAAAGGCAGTGGTGACGATAATGTGACCTCCCGGTATCGCGGCAGCATTCACAATAGGACTGTCTAGTAGATGTAAAGTTAAGGGGATTTTATCTTCTGGATCTTGTAAAGAATCAAGCAATTCTTGCAGGTAAGAAATTCGCGGATCCTCCGTAATGGGGGTTCCTTCCAATCCTAAATAAGCGCTGGCAATAGAGGCATCGCCGATCGCTTTTTCGGTTTCTGGTGAAATTCGAGGAACGACAAGATCCACGGCAAAACCCAAGGCAATATAAATGGCCGCGCTCGTCGCAGTCACGATACCCAACAACTGTGCTAAATTCGTGAGGGGATGAATTTTAGAAATATTGACTTCTTCTTTAATTTCCTTGGGTTTGTATGCCATGGTTCTAACGAATTGCTGTTCCGTAAACAATCACTTCTAATGAGGCAACCCCTCGATCGCTATTATTGCCAATGGTTGCCGTTTCATAGCGGACGTTCAATACTTGGGTTGCTCCCCATTCGATCGCCTGTTCTTTTAAGCGTAACAAACTTTCTCGACGGGCGCGATCGAGGAGGGTTTCGTAAACTGTAACGCGTCCTCCTACTAAGTTCCGCAATGCCAAAACAAAGGTTTTAAAGGCATCGGGAGAAATCACCACTTCTCCGACAAATAAACGGGCTTCCTTGGCATCGGGTAGGGGTTGCTTGCGACCAAAATTGACAACGGGAAGATGAAGGGTTTGGCGTTCTCGCTTGCGAATGCTTTCGTAATGCTGTTTCTCTAAATACGCACCAATTAAGTACCCAAAACCAATGATAAAAAAGGGGGAGAGAAGAATAATCAGATCGTCCATAATTACAATACCTTCACTGCTGTTCCGTAGGCGAATAATTCCGCCGCTCCTTGAGCGACGGAAGAGGTAGCAAAACGGACGTTAATAATGGCATTTGCTCCCAATTGTTGTGCCTGTTGGATCATGCGATCGAGGGCTTCTTGGCGAGCTTCGTGAAGAAGTTCGGTATAACTTTTCAGTTCCCCACCGACAATATTTTTCATTCCGGCTAAAAAATCTTTCCCGATATTTTTAGCCCGAACGGTGCTTCCTTGTACGATGCCATAATGTTCCACAATTTCTTTTCCCGGTACGCCTTCGAGGGTGGTGAGAATCATGGTTTTCCTCGTGTTAAGAATAAAAGGTGACAGTTCTTCCCTTTACATGGGGGCAATCGATCGCAAATTATGGCATAATTCTCTTCCCGTCGGGAGATTTTGTAACAATTCCTTCTTAATTGGATTTCAG
>JBFRWJ010000354.1:0-30845 GCA_051439525.1 Spirulina sp.
CACCCACTCTGCTTCGATTTGCGTGTCCCTTGCTTGAGTTTTGTAGCCCTTGGCAACGGGGAAGGCTCTCATAACTCAGCGCTAAATTCTCGCGGCGATCGCCAACAACCGATAACCCAATTATAATACTCCTTTAGAACTAGGAATTTGCATGGCTCGACGGGGATCGATTTCGATCGCCATGCGCATCGCTCGCGCAAATGCCTTAAAGGTTGCCTCGATAATATGATGAGAATTAATCCCATCCAGTTGACGAATATGTAATGTCATTTGGGAATGATTGACTACCGCTACGAAAAACTCCCGCACTAATTGCGTATCATAAGTCCCCACGCGCTGAGTCGGGATTTCCAACCCATAACTAAAATGAGGTCGCCCGGAAAAATCCAGCGTGACTTGAACCAACGCCTCATCGAGAGGGGCAAAAAAATGCCCGAAGCGGTGAATTCCCTTGCGATCGCCCAATGCCTGCGCCAATGCCATCCCCAAAGTAATCCCCACATCCTCATTGGTGTGGTGATCGTCAATTTCAATATCTCCCGTCGCCTCCACCTCCAGATCCAGCAACCCATGAGAGGAAATCTGCTGGATCATGTGATCGAGAAAAGGAATACCCGTTTTTGCCGTACATTTCCCCGTCCCATCCAAATTCAAACTCACTCGAACATCCGTTTCCTTGGTCGTCCGATGTACTGAAGCCATGCGATCGCCTGCGTTCCCAGAGGGAATATTGCGAGTTTGAGATAACGTTTCTGTCGGTTTATCGCTCAACTGCATCGTTTTTTTCTCACTAAAAAAGTATTCATCCTTCATCCTTCATCCTTCTGAAATTACATCCCCATAATTTCATAACCAGAATCGACATAAAGCACTTGTCCGGTAATCCCACTCGCGAGATCGCTGCACAAGAATGTAGCGGCATTGCCGACTTCTTGTTGCGTCACCGTGCGCCGTAGGGGAGCTGTCTCCTCAACATGGCGAATCATATCGAGAATCCCTCCCACCGCCGAAGAAGCCAAAGTGCGGATGGGTCCGGCGGAAATCGCATTAACGCGAATATTATCCGGTCCCAATTCTGCCGCCAAATAGCGCACGCTCATTTCTAGTGCTGCTTTGGCGATCCCCATCACATTGTAATTGGGAATGACTTTAACTCCCCCCAAATAGGTCAGCGTGACCATCGCGCCACCATTTTCTGCCATCAACGGTTTTGCTCCCTTCGCCAAGGCATTCAAGGAATAACTGCTAATTTCCAACGCCGTAGAAAATCCCCCTCTCGAAGTGGCGCTAAACTCTCCCGTCAAGTCTTCCTTATGGGCAAACGCCAAACAGTGGATGAGAATGTCAAGATTTCCCCATTTTTCGGAGATCGTCTGAAAAACCGCCTCGATCTGTTCGTCATCTTGGACATTGCAGGGGACAAACACCGTCGGGTTAAGGGGTTCGACCAAATCTCTAACTTTTTTTTCAAAGCGCCCCTTGTCATCGGGCAAAAAGGTCACCCCTAACTCAGCCCCGGCGGCATGCAGTTGTTGGGCGATGCCCCAGGCAATAGAGCGATTGTTGGCAATTCCCGTAACAAGCGCTTTTTTTCCCGTTAAATCTAATAACATTGCGATCGCTAAAATTTCTCTCAAATCAATTAACCCAATACTCTAGAGTACAGGGAAAGGGGACTCGTTGATAGTTGACAGTTGACAGTTGACAGTGGGGGAGCAGGGGAAATGAGACAATTTGCCCATGACCCATGACCCATGACCCATTACCCATTACCAATTACCGACAAAGATAGGTTAAAGTTATCGATAATCCGAGAACTTTCATCTAGACCTTTTCATCTCGAACGTTTGCAATGGACTTTTCCCCAACTCAAACTCAATCTCTAGCATCCGTATTTCGTCAAGTGGGAGGCGGTTCGTTTCCGCCGATCGTGGAAAGCTGCGAGCGGGGTAAAACCATATTTTTTCCGGGAGATCCCGCCGAGCGCGTTTATTTTCTGCTCAAAGGCGCAGTGAAATTGTCGCGGGTCTATGAAGCTGGAGAAGAGATTACCGTGGCTTTACTGCGGGAAAATAGTGTTTTTGGGGTACTTTCCCTGATCGTGGGACAGCGATCCGATCGCTTTTATCATGCCGTTGCCTTTACCCCCGTCGAGTTATTATCGGCTCCCATCGAGCAAGTGCAAAAAGCCCTCGCCGCCAATCCGGAATTGGCAATGTTAATGTTACAGGGACTCTCCTCGCGGATTTTGCAAACGGAGATGATGATCGAAACCTTGGCACACCGCGATATGGGATCGAGATTGGTCAGTTTCTTATTGATTCTCTGTCGCGATTTTGGCGTACCCACCACCGATGGCATTCGCATCGATCTCAAACTCTCCCACCAAGCGATCGCGGAAGCGATCGGCTCGACGCGGGTGACGGTGACGCGACTCCTCGGAGATTTACGCCAAGAAGCCATGATTTCCATCCACAAGAAAAAAATTACCGTTCACAACCCCGTCGCCCTCAGCCAGCAGTTTACCTAGTAAGCTGTTCATTGTTCATTGTTCATTGTTCGCTGAAATGACCAGTGCTTACGTCCTCATCTTAGCTGTATTGGTGTTAGGCGGCTTGCTTGCCGTGCTGGGCGATCGCATTGGTTCAAAGGTGGGTAAAGCTCGCTTGCGCTTATTCGGGCTGCGTCCTCGCAAAACAGCAGTCGTGATGACAGTTTTAACGGGGACGACGATCGCCGCTTCTACCTTGGGAATTTTGTTTACGTTAAGTGAGTCATTAAGACAAGGCGTTTTTCGTTTAGATCAGATTTATGAGCAACTCAATGAAGCACAGCGAGAATTAACGCGAGCCCATGAAGAACAAGAGCAGGTTTCCCAAACTTTAGAAGCGGTAACGCGAGATAAAAATCGAGTCGAGCAAGGGTTAAAAAATGTCCGACAACGCTATGAAGAAACCACCCAACAGGCGCAAAAATTAGGGGACGAGGTGAAACAGTTACGGGAACAACGAGACCAGTTAGTCGCACAAATTCCCCAACTCCAAGAACAAGTGAGACAGCGCGATCGCACCATTCGCGATCGCGATGGGAAAATTGCCGAGCAAGATCGCATTTTGCGCGATCGCACCAGTCGTCTCGCCAGCTTGGAAAATCAACGCAATCTCCTGCAAGTGGAAATTAGCAAGCGCGATAGTAAAATTCAGGCTCTCGATACGGCAATTGCCGATCGCGATGTTGCCCTCAAAGGGCAAGAAGAAAAATTAGCGCGTTTGGATCGCCAACTTTCTTTTCTCCAAGAAGAAGTTTCCAGTCTCGAGCGCGATCGCCAAAATCTACGTCAGGGCAATGTGGCTTTAGTGAAAGGCGAGGTATTGAGTTTTGCCGTGGTGCGCGTTATTGAACCGACTGCCACTCGCAGCGCCATCGATCGCCTGTTGCAAAAAGCCAATCGTCGGGCGATCGAGGCAACGCGACCCCGGCAGGCGGATTATATTAACGAACGGGTGGTTTTGATTACCCAAGCGCAGGTAGAGCAACTCTTAGAAAGAATTCGGGACGGTCAAGAATATGTCGTGCGCATTCTCTCGGCGGAAAATTACGTGGAGCAGGAGGAACGAGTGCGGGTGTTTGCCGATGTGGCGTTTAATGAGAAAGTCTTTACGGAAGGAGAAATTATCGCGACGGTATCTGTTGACTTGAAAACGAACGCCCGGGAAGATATTAAGGAACATCTAAATTTACTCCTTTCCTCCGCTCAAACTCGCGCCCGTCAAGTGGGGCTTTTGGGGTCAATTCAGATTGAAGAGGGAAGAATTGCCACCTTTACAGATTTTATCGATTTTCTCAGCCAATCTTCGCAACCCATCGAGCGAATTCGGGCCATCGCGATCGAAGAGACTTATACCGCCGGACCCCTGAAAATGCGATTGATTGCGTTCAGCGATGATAAGGTGATTGTGACGACGGCTTCTCAATCAGCATCATGATTTTAGGGTTCGATCCCGGACGGGACAAATGCGGCATTGCGGTGATGGATGAAACGGGGCAAATCTACGCGCATCGAGTGGTTGATGCCCGGGAGGCGATCGCGGCGACGCTCGAACTGTGCCGAGAGTATTCCATCCACAAAATTGCCATGGGAGATCTCACCACTGCTCGATCGTGGAAGCAACAATTAAAGGCAGAATTAGGGGCGGACTTTTCCATCGAAATGGTAGACGAGAGCCATACTTCTTTGGAAGCGCGCGATCGCTATTGGCAAATGTATCCCCCGAAGGGGCTAACTCGCTTGCTCCCTCGGGGAATGCGCCTTCCGCCTCGTCCCGTCGATGATATTGTGGCTATTCTCCTCATCGAGCGCTATTTGGCACGAGGGGTATAAAGGTAGGATTTATTCTACTGTTCTTAAGAGACCGTGGCGAACGCCGTAGAAGACTCGCTCGATTAAAGTACGATCGTTGTCATCTAAGTCTTCCCGTCGCAGGAGGGCAGACATATTTTCGCGATCGATTTGGGAAATGGTTCGAGAGGAAAGTATTTGAGCGGTCAGTTCTCGAATATTTGTATTCATGGCGCGTTTATGAAAAAGCAATTATTTAAGATTTTGGGGTTCCTTATCTTCAATATCCTGCTTTCTCATGGTTTTTACAGTGATCCCTCGTTTTTTCTCGGGTGACGACTGATGGAGAATCTTAGCGATCGCATCCCGGGCGATCGCGTGACTCCCATCACTTTACAGTTAACAGTTATCAGTTTTCTCGGAGTTTGCCCGTTCTCGGGCAAATTGAATCAACCGATGAACGAGTTCGGGAAAAGGAATTCCCGTGGCATCCCAGAGGCGGGGATACATACTGGTAGCGGTAAAACCGGGAAGGGTATTTATTTCGTTGATAAAAATCTCTCCAGTGGATTCGACATAGAAAAAGTCTACCCGGGATAGCCCCGCTCCATCAACGGCAGTAAAAGCTTGAATGGCCATTTCTCGAATGCGATCGCTCACTTCTTGGGGAAGCAGGGCGGGAATTTGCAAGCCGGCTAAGCCTTCGGTATATTTGGTTTCGTAGTCGTAGAAGTCGCTATTGTAGGTAATTTCGCCAATAACGGAGGCTTTCGGGTCGTCGTTGCCCAAAACCGCGCATTCGACTTCGCGGATGTTGGCAATCCCTGCTTCAACGATAATGCGGCGATCGTAGCTGGCGGCATTGTCTAAAGCCGATTCGAGTTCGCTGCGGGTTCTCACTTTAGCAATTCCTACGGAAGATCCTAAATTGGCGGGTTTGACAAAGCAGGGATAGCCGATCGCTTCCTCGATTTCGTCGCAGAGTTTGGGAAAGATGCAAGGATTCGACCAGATTTGCGATCGCGTCACCCCCATATATTTGACTTGAGGCAATCCCGCACTGGCAAAGGCCATCTTCATCATGAGCTTATCCATGCCCAGAGAGGAGCCTAGCACGCCACTGCCGACACAGGGAACTTGCATTAGGGTTAATAACCCTTGAATGGTGCCATCTTCGCCATTGGGACCGTGGAGGATGGGAAACCAAACCTCAATATCCGAGGTTTCCGGGGGAAATTGCCAGAGTTGGGCGCGATCGGGGGTTTCGATGGGAAGGGGTTTGCCGGAGTCGAGGATGGATTGAGAAGTGGCGACGTTTTGCCAAACCCCCTCCTTTTGAATGTAGAAAGGGTGGAGATCGTAGCGATCTTGATTTTCTTTGGCTTTGAGGGCATTCGCGATCGCTCTTGCCGAACTGATTGACACTTCATGTTCTCCAGACCGTCCGCCAAATAAAAGCCCAACTCGCAATTTTGTCATAATCCTATCATCCCAACGATTTGTCGATCAGCACTTTATCACATCAATCTTGTATTTTAAGGTGGAATAGTCCAACTCAGTTTGATGGGATTGAATTCTAGGCGCGATCGCACTACTATAAACTGTATCGGGAGAAATTCGTTTGTAAAATTACAAGCTAACTAAATTAATTTTTCTTCATAATGATTAATATCTCAAACTATCAAACCCGAGAAATTATCTACGAAAGTGAAAACTCCCTAGTCTATCGCGCCCGAAATCTGACAGATAACCAATCGGTCATCCTGAAAATACTCAAACAAGTCTATCCCTCACCGGAACGCATCGCCCAATTTCAGCAAGAATACGAAATTACCAATGCACTAAATTTATCTGGTGTGGTCAATGTCGATCGCATTTTAGAAACTGACGACCATCGTTGGGTCATCGTCGTCGAAGATTTTGGCGGTCAATCCTTGGACAATATTGCACCCAACTCACCATTAACTTTGGATGAATTTTTAGGTTTAGCCATTAAAGTCACCCAGATTCTCGGGGAAGTGCATCAGAGACGGGTTATTCACAAAGATATTAATTCTTCTAATATTGTTTGGAATCGGAAAACTAATGAAATCAAACTCATCGACTTTGGCATCTCCACCAAACTCTCGCGGGAAACGACAAGTTTCCGAAATCCCAATCTATTAGAAGGAACTTTAGCTTATATTTCTCCGGAACAAACCGGCAGAATGAATCGGGATATCGATTACCGAAGCGACTTTTATTCCTTGGGTATTATGTTCTACGAATTGCTGGTCGGACAACGACCTTTTGAAAGCACCGATCCGATGGAATTGGTTCACTCGCATATTGCCAAACAACCCATACCCCCCCACAAAAAAAAGAGCGAAATTCCTCAAGTTATTTCCAATATCATCATGAAATTGATGGCAAAAACGGCAGAGGAAAGATATCAAAGCGCTTGGGGATTAAAAGCCGACCTAGAAACCTGCCAACAAGAGTTACAAACTTGCGGTGAGATTTCTGAATTTGCTCTGGGGAATCGAGATATTTCCGATCGCTTCCAAATTTCCCAAAAACTCTACGGACGGCAAGAAGAAGTCGAGCAACTGTTAGCTGGTTTTGAACGAGTCAGCCGAGGTGCAGTAGAAATGATATTGGTAGCCGGTTATTCCGGTATCGGGAAATCGGCTTTGGTCAACGAAATTCACAAACCAATCACCAAGCAGAAAGGATATTTTATTGCGGGTAAATTCGACCAATTTAAACGGGATATTCCTTATGCTGCTCTGATTCAAGCATTCCAAGAGTTGATGAGACAGTTGCTAACAGAAAGCGAGACGCAATTGCAACTTTGGCAGCAAAAATTATTAGATGCTCTCGGTAATAACGGTCAAGTCATTGTAGATGTAATCCCCGAAGTAGAACTCATCATAGGCGAACAGCCTCCCATACCTCAATTGGGGCCGACTGAGTCTCAAAATCGATTTAATTGGGTTTTTCAAAATTTTCTGGGAGTTTTTACTCAAAAAGAACACCCTTTAGTGATTTTTATTGACGATCTCCAGTGGGCAGATTTAGAATCTTTGCAGTTGCTGGAGTTATTGATGAGCGATCGCGATCGCCAATATCTTGCCCTCATCGGCGCTTATCGAGATAATGAGATCGGCCCCGCTCATCCTCTCCTCCAAATCCTAGAACAAATCCAAGAGCAAGAGACCCGAGTCGATACGATCGTTCTCAAACCTTTGGAAATAAATTGGGTTAACCAGTTAATCGCCGATACTTTGAAATGCTCTCCAGAAGAGTCTCAACCCCTAGCAGAGCTGGCCTTCGAGAAAACCCACGGTAACCCCTTCTTCTTGACCCAGTTACTTCAGTCTTTATATACAGAAAACTTGTTATCGTTCAATTCCCATCTTGTTCGCTGGCGGTGGAATATCGAGCAAATTCAGGCAGTAAGAATCACTGATAATGTTGTTGACTTAATGGTTAACAAGATTGAAAAACTAGAAAACAGAACTGAAAATGTTCTCAAATTAGCTGCTTGTATTGGCAACCCATTCGATTTAGCAATTCTCTCGGTCGTTAACGGCAAATCGATGTCGTTAACGGCGATGGATTTATGGCCGGCCTTAGAACAAGGTTTAATTCTCCCCCCGAGCGATACCTACAAACTGCTCATCCTGAAAAATGAGGAGATATTCGTCCAATCCTCAGAAAAACCTGTTTCCATCCCCTACAAATTTTTACACGATCGGGTGCAGCAAGCTGCTTATGCTTTGATTCCAGAAGCGCAAAAACAAAAAGTTCACTTACAAATCGGTCAACTGCTGCTAAAAAATACCGCGTCAGACCAACTGGAAGAAAACATCTTCGATCTGGTTAACCAGCTTAATATTGGAGCGGATTTAATCAGTACCGTTTCCGAAAGAAACGAGCTCGCTCGGTTAAATCTCATGGCTGGCAAAAAAGCCAAGGCATCTACAGCCTATCAAGCTGCTCTTAAGTATTTCAACACAGGTTTGGAACTGCTAACATCGGAGAGCTGGGAGGATGAATATGACCTGACTTTGACTCTTTATTTGGAAACCGTCGGCGCAGAATATCTGAATGCTCAATTTGCAGAAGCCGAAAAACTAGCTGCTGTCGTTTTGAAACGCGCTCGCAGCGCGATCGATAAAGTTGGCGTGTACGAGATTAAGATCCAGTCCTATCGATCTCAAGTTCAGTATCAAAGAGCAATAGAGACAGCCTTAGAGATTCTCGCACAGCTAGGAGTCGTTTTGCCTCCACAACCAAGCCAAGAGGATATTGCCCGGGAACAACAAGGGATCGACGTTTTTTTGCAAGACAAACAAATCGAGGATTTAGCCTTGCTACCCAAAATGACCAATCCTTATAAATTAGCAACCGTAAGGATTTTAGGAAGTATCTTGACGACAACAGTTACCAGCAATCCGCCATTATGTACGCTGGTGACACTAAGTATTATTAATTTTTCAATCGAATATGGAAATTCAAATCTGTCTCCTCTTGGATATGGTTTTTATAGCGCTCAGTTAGTGATAGCAGACGAGATTCAAGCAGCTTATAGATTTGCACAATTATCTATAGGATTAGTAGAAACATTAAATTCGCGACAACTCAAATATTTATCATTACATACTTTTTGCAGTTTTGTTCAAGCTTGGCGAGACCCTCTCAAAGCAACATACTCTAATCTTTTAGAAGCAGTAGATGCTGGAATAGAAAATGGAGATTTAGAGTATAGTTGCTTAGCTGCAGCCGACTATTGCAATCACATATTTTGTGCTGGAGAAAATTTGTTAAAGCTGGAGCGAGAATGTATAAAATATCTGAAATTTACAGTTAAATATAAACAGTATTTATTAATTGATTACTTTAAATCGCTCATACAAATAGTTTCTATCTTACTCGATAGATCGGAGAATAAAGAAGAGTTTGAAGCAGAAATTTTTGATGAAAAAGCAATACTTTCTGTATACTTAAACACCAATCAATATGGTGCTATTTACTTTCTTTATTGGCAAAAATCCATGCTCTTGTACTTGTTTAAAAAATTTACGGGAGCATTAGAAAATAGTCAGTTATGCCCGCAATACGAAGCCAGCGTTTCAGGAATGATCTGTATAGGAGTTCGCAATTTTTACGATTCTCTCAGCCATCTCGCGGTATATCCTAAGATCGGCCCGGACGAACAAAAACAATACCTCAAGCAAGTTGCCGCCAATCAGAAAAGAATGAAATTCTGGGCAGAAAATGCCCCGGCTAACTTTCAACATAAATACGATTTAGTCGTCGCAGAAACAGCACGAGTTCTAGGCAAGAATGCCAGAGCCAGAGAATATTACGATCGCGCCATAGAAGGAGCCAAAAAATACGGTTATCTCCAAGAAGAAGCGATCGCCTACGAACGAGGAGCCGAATTCTATTTTGCCATTGGTAGGGAAGAAATCGGTCAGCTCTACATGAAAAACGCCCATTATACCTATCAACGTTGGGGTGCAGATGCCAAAGTAAAAGATCTAGAAGCAGAATACCCGGAACTTTTCCGCTCCTCCCCAAGCAGAACGATCGCCAGCCTTTCTAACAACAACATCAGTACCAGTACCACAGAACTACTAGACCTCGCGACAGTCCTCAAATTAACCAATGCCCTTTCCAGCGAAATTGTTTTGGACAAATTACTGGCAACTTTAATGAATATTCTCGTCGAAAATGCTGGAGCCGAGCGGGGCATTTTGATTTTACCTCGGGGTGAGGATTTATGGGTTGAAGCAACCCAGGAAACTGACTCGGAGAATGTTTCTATTTTGCAATCGCTTCCGATTGAAGAGTTTACGAGGCTTTCTACCCAAATAGTGCTTTATGTTGCCCGCATGCACGAAACTATCGTTTTAAACGATGCGATAAATGACGGCAACTCTCTTGGTGAGCATTCCCTTGCGTCTTACGCCGACGCGGGGTCTCACCGCTTTCTCAACGATCCCTATATTCAACAGTATCGATGTCAATCCATCGCCTGTATGCCTCTAATTCATCGAGGGATGCTCGAAGGCATCGTCTATCTGGAAAATAATCTGACGACTGGGGCTTTTACCCAAGAGCGCATGGCACTATTGCGAACCCTCAGCACCCAAGCCGCCATCTCCCTAGAAAATGCCCGCCTCTACGAGACCCTAGAGCAGAGAGTGGAAGAGCGCACCGCCGAACTCTCCCAAACCGTTACGGTCTTGAAAAACACCCAAGCCGAACTCAAACTGGAAAACGAACTTCTCAAAAGCGACGAACAAGCTGAAAACTTTGATTATCAAATCGGGGGAAGTTTAACCTTAGATTCCCCCACCTATGTCGTTCGTTCCGCCGATCGCCACCTCTACCAAGCCCTGCGAGCCGGAAAATTCTGCTACACCTTCAACGCCCGACAGATGGGCAAATCTAGCCTCATGGTTCGCATCCTCAAGCAACTCCGAGAAGACGGCGATCGCTGCATCGCCATCGATCTCACCGGGATTGGCGGCGAAAACATCACCCCCGACCAATGGTATAAAGGAATTGCCGTAGAAATGTGGCGACAATTTGGCTTGCTGCGGAAATTTAAACTCAAACCTTGGTGGAACGAACGGAAGGATATTCCCCCTCCCCAACGACTGAAACAATTTATCGAAGAAGTGGTTCTCGCGGAAATTAAAAAAGAAGAGAGGGACGAACCCGCTAAAATCATCATCTTTTTCGATGAAATCGACTGCATTCTCAGTTTAAAATTCCCGGTTAACGACTTTTTTGCCCTCCTTCGTGCCTGCTACAATCAACGGGCGATCGATCCGAATTATCGGCGTTTGACTTTTGCGCTATTTGGAGTCACTACCCCATCCACTCTCATTAGCGATCCCCAGAAAACACCCTTCAATATCGGTTATCCCATTCATCTCGAAGGGTTCAAAGTCAATGAAGCACAACCCCTTCTCTATGGACTCGCCAATAAAGTGAATAATCCCCAAACTATCCTCAAAGAAATTATCGGTTGGACGGGGGGACAACCCTTCTTAACCCAAAAAGTCTGTCAACTGATCCGAGATGCCCAATCAGAAATTCCCCTCAACGGCGAAGTGAAGTGGGTAGAAGATTTAGTACGGGAAAACATTCTCGAAAACTGGGAAGCCCAAGACGATCCCGAGCATTTAAAAACCGTGCGCGATCGCATTCTCAGAAGCGATCGCCGCAACCCACTCCTGAGCCTTTACCTGCAAATTTTGCGCCCCGAAGAAACCCCAGCAACTTATAGCGAACTCGAGCAAGAATTGCTCTTATCGGGACTCGCGATCGCGCGGGAGGGAAAACTCAAAGTGAATAACCGTATTTATCACTCTATCTTCGATCGCCAGTGGGTGGAGAATCATTTCAGCGAACAGTGAAAAGTACTAAAGTGTTCGTTAAGCGAATGCCAAGTCGTGTAAAGTAATTAATTAGTGGTTCGTGAAAAAAATGCCCAAATTAGTGATTATCGGTCTCGATTGTGCCGAACCTTCTCTCGTTTTTGAACGATGGCGAGAACATTTGCCCCATCTGTCGCGCTTGATGTCTGACGGGACGTATGGAAAATTAGAAAGCTGTATTCCAGCCATTACCGTTCCTGCGTGGAATTGTATGATGAGCGGACGAGATCCCGGAGAATTGGGAATTTATGGCTTTCGCAATCGAGTCGATCGCAGCTATGGGAAAATGGCGATCGCCAATGGTAGTTTTGTCAAAGTTCCCCGTCTCTGGGAGATTTTAGGGGATGCGGGGTGGAAAGTTGCGGTGTTGGGAGTGCCGGGAACTTATCCTCCCAAATGGGTCAATGGCGTGCTGATTTCGTCTTTTCTCACTCCCGATACCCAAGCGGATTTTACCCATCCTTTGGGGTTAAAAGCACAAATTACGAAGCTCTTCGATCGCTATCTCTTCGATGTTCCCAATTTTCGCTCTCTCGATAAGCATCGCATTCTTAAAGATATTTATACCTTGGGCAATCAAACTTTTAGTTTAGCTGCCTATTTATTAAACGAATATCAACCGGATCTCTTAACCTTTGTCGAGATGGGAGTCGATCGCATTCATCACGCCCTTTGGAAACACATGGATCCCCGCCATCCCCTCCATGAAGCCAATTCTCCCCTCAAAGATGCCATCTTTGACTACTATCGCCACATTGATGATTGCATTGGCAAATTATTATCCTATTGCAAAGAAGAGACTGCGGTTTTGGTAGTTTCCGATCACGGCGGACAGCCCTTAATGGGAGGATTTTGCTTGAATGAATGGCTGTATCGCGAAGGTTATCTCGCCTTTAAACAAAAGCCGGTTTCTCCTGCATCTCTTGATGAGTGCGAAGTGGATTGGAGCACAACCAAAGTTTGGGGCGCGGGAGGATATTATGGTAGAATATTTATGAATGTCTCGGGCAGAGAACCCGAGGGAACGATTCCGTTAACAGACTACGAGAAAGAGCGATCGCAGTTAGTTGAAAAATTAGAAGCGATTTGCGATCCCGAGGGCAAACCGTTGGGAATCAAAGCGTTTAAACCCCAACAAATTTATCGGCGAGTGCGGGGAATTGCCCCCGATTTAATTGTTTATTTGCAAAACATGGCATGGCGATCGGTGGGAAGCGTTGGCGTGGATTCTCTTTATACCCTCGAAAATGATACCGGACCCGATGATGCCAACCATGCACCTCAAGGAATGTTTATTTTTTACGATCCTCAAAATCCGGGTCGCGGTAAATATTTAGAGGGTGCTAGTATTTACGATATTTTACCAACGCTTTTAGACCGCTATCAAATTGCTACCCCGCCTAAATTACAGGGTAACGTGTTAGCTTGGGGCGCAAAGTAAGCCCTTTGAGAACGAGGACTTGCATCCGCTCGAGTTCGGACGGAAGATAGAAGAGTCAGCGCGATCGCGAATTGGGTCGATCGGAACGAGAGACTCGGGTGTTAACCCCTTCTCCCTCCCCCTATTACCTATCTGTGAGTGCCTAAACGATGAAGCTCAAGTTAAACATTCTCGATAAAAAAGGGTTGCTTCCCATCGATATCGCCGTTATTGGTGCAATTGGGGGATTCTCGATGTTAATTGCTACGGTTTTGCTCGTCGGCGATCGCTCCATTCCTCGGGCGACGGAATTTAGCTGGCAGGATCGGCAAATTGGCGTACAAAACGAGGCTTTTACTCTCACTTTTAACCGTCCCATGAATTGGGCAACCGTGGCAGAAGCGTTAACCATTCATCCCCCTCTCCCCGGAAAACTAAGCTGGCAAGGTCAAACCCTCGCTTATACCCTGACGGATCTTCCCATTTATGGGACGACCTACAAAATTGCTCTCGAAGGGGCCAAAGAACAACCCAAAGCGACCAATCGCGAAGCCAAAACCCTACAACCCTTACAAATCGAGTTAAAGACTCGCGATCGCGCTTTTGCCTATTTGGGGGTCGAAAGGGAAGACAAAGGACGCTTGCTGCTCTACAATGAAACCCAAGGAAACAGAGTCCCCCTCACCCCCCCGGATCTGATCGTCACCAATTTTCAACCCTACCCCGAGGGCGATCGCATTCTCTTCTCCGCTTACGATCGCCAAGATACCGCCGTCACCGCTCAACAACAACTGTACTCGGTGACCACGGGTTTAAACTATCGACAAGACGCGGAAACTTTATCTCGCGGTCGCCTGCAATCCATTTTGGGAGGGGAGAATTATCAAAATTTACAATTCGATCTCTCACAAAATGGTGAAAGTGTTGTGGTTCAGCGGATCAACCGTCAAAATCCGGCTGACTCGGGCTTATGGATCGTTCCGGAAAATGGCAATCCCCGACCCTTGGGCATTCAAGGGAGAACCTTTAAAATTTCTCCCGATGGTCGTTCCCTCGCCGTTGCTGAAAATCAGGGCATTGCTCTCATCCCTTTAACCTCCGATGCCGGGAGTTGGGAATTTTTTCCGGGGTACGATCGCGTTGTCGCTTTTGCCAGTGGCAAGCGTCGGCAAATTATCGCTCTCAAAAGTAACCGAGATTTAACGCGATCGCTTTTTACCATCGGCGATCGGGGACGAGAACGAGAAATTCTCAATACAACGGGAGCCATTTTAGATTGTCAATTTGAACCGCGAGAACAACAACTTTTATATTGTCTTCGCACCGAACCCCTCAATCCCAATTCAACCATTGAAAAACCAATTCTTTCGATTATTAATATTGCGACAGGGACGGATGTTCCTTTACTGGCGTTAACGAACGATCCAGAAGTGAGAATGAGCATGTCTCCTGATGGGCGAAGTTTGCTTTTCGATCAAATTACTCTCGACCCTCGCAATCTTTCTACACTCCCGCAAGCTCATGAAAATTTCCGCACTACGGGTAATGTTTGGTCTCTCGCACTTCCCGATTTTATTTCCGGCGATCGCAACGAACAATTAACGCCTCCCCAAAAAATCACGACGGGTTTAGATCCCCAATGGATACCTTGATTTCAATGAACAATGAACAATGAACAATGAACAGTTATCTCCAAATATTCAGAGAAGAAGAGACACAAATAACCTAACAGTTTTCTTATCGTTATTGGTGACTTATCGGCAGAGAGAAAAACATTTGAGAACTCAATTAACTTGGTTTGAGTGGCAAGCTAAGATGGGTAAATTTGAGAATATTGAGGTTTTAATTGTTGAATGCGATCGCGAACCTTCTCCATGGCTTCAAGATGAACTGAAAAATACTCATTTTCGTTATTTTTATTATCCTTGCGACGGGATATTTCCTAAAACAAAAGCCTTGAATTTGGCGCTAAAATATGCTAAAGGACAACTTGTTACGCCCTTTGATGTGGATCTGATTCCTTGGGAAAATACTCTCATCCGTCATTTGGACATGGCAAAACTAAATCCCAAACTTTTAATATCGGGATATCGTATCATGTTAGACCGAGAAACGATCGATTGGGCAGAGTTAGAAACTTGTGTAGAAAGTGCCGCGATCGCGCCGGAAGATGCTCCTAGTGCGCTGTGGAAACAACTCCTCCATCGGGAGAGATTTGGAGTCGTGCCATTTTTTCAGCGCGATCGCCTGCTAGAAATTGGCGGTTGGGATGAGAATTTTCTCGGTTGGGGTGGAGAAGATCAGGACATTATCGAACGATATTTAGCAGACGGACGTTATTTTTGTCGCAGTCCGGAATTGATTTATTTACATCTCTTTCACGAGAAAACAGAACAATGGAATGAAACCGAAACGATCGCCAGAAATCGTCAGTATTATTACAAAAAGCGAAAAAAGTAACTTTAAATTGGCTGTCTTATCGATATCTTAGTTTAAACCATAAAATTGTTGAAGCCAGTAATCCCGTCACGATATTGGTCAGAATCACAGGAATATCTCCCTCTAAAAGTCCATAAGCGACCCATAAAAATACCCCGGTACAAAATGTGATAAACATTCCTTGGGAAATATCTTTAGTTGATTTTGACTTCCAAGTTTTGACCACTTGCGGGACAAAGGAAACTGTTGTTAGCGATCCGGCGATTAAGCCGATAAATGTGACAAAATCCATAGATGAGTTTCCCTAGATCGACAACTGCAATAGTAATAGCATGAATAATTTCGTTTCTCTCGATCCACTCGATTTAGCTTTAGGTTTGGCCTTGATGGCGATCGCGATCGCTTTAGCAGCATGGCAGAGGTTGGGACTGGCCGGACAAATGACCGTTGCTACCGTCCGCACCGTTGTGCAGCTCTTGGTAGCCGGTTATCTCCTCGCCTTTATTTTCGCCCTCGATACCCCTTGGGCCGTCGCGATCGCGCTCATTTTCATGCTCTCTGTTGCCGCGATCGTCACTCACAACCGCATTGCTCCCAAACATAAGCCCCTTTTGCCGATTATTTGGGGGTCTTTGCTGGCCAGTCTGTTGCTCACTTTAAGTTATATTATCGTCGCGATCGTGCGGCCGCAGATCTGGTATAGTCCCCAATATCTCATTCCTTTGGGGGGCATGATTCTCGGCAATGCCATGAATGCTGCTGCCATTTCTGGGGAGCGCTTGGCCAGTACGATCGATCGCAGCGCGATCGAAATCGAAACCCATCTCAGTTTGGGAGCCACCTCCCAACAAGCAGTGGCCGCTTACCGAAAAGATGCCATTCGAGCGGGTCTGATTCCCCTCATTAACCGCATGATGGTGGTAGGGTTGGTAACATTACCCGGAGTCCTGACCGGGCAGGTTTTAAGCGGGATTGACCCTCTCGATGCCGCATTCTATCAAATTCTCATCATGTTTATGGTCGCTTTTTCGGAACTGGTTGCCGTTTTGCTCGTCACTCATGGCGTTTCCCGCCAATTCTTCAACCGCTACGAGCAGTTAAAGGGGATTTAATTTTCTCATGAATTGCGCATTGCACATTGCGCGTTGCGAATTGACCCCGAGGAACTTATTCTGCGTAAAATAATTCTTAATAAGGAAGAGATTCCCACTCATTCATAACCTGCTTGGTTTTCTACGCTTATGTTAAGGATCGCAAAATTATCTCGAAATCTTGGCAGACCCCTCGCGCGCTCTCTCGCGATCGCGGGTTTGGCGATCGCGGGGGTCGGTTTGGGAGTCGTGCCAAACTTGACCCGTCCTGCTCCTCATTTATTCGCCACTGTCGCTCGGGCTCAAAATGTGACCGATGAAGAGATTCAAAGTTATGCGAGTGCTGTTTTAAATATGGAACCCATTCGCCAAGAGGCCTACAATGACATTAAAAAACTGGTTACTCCTGATGACCCGCCCAATATTATTTGTAATGCTGGAGCTACCTTTAGCGGACTTCCCGGTAATGCCCGACAAATTGCCGTGAATTATTGCAATACATCTCGCCAAATCGTCCAAGATAGTGGCTTATCCATCGAACGTTTCAATCAAATTACCTCGCAAATTCAAGGGGGCGATGTCGATCTGGAAAGACGCATTCAAAGTGCGATGAGACAGTTACAATAAGTAGGGCGATCGGTCACGTTCAATGTTAACTCTAACTCACCGTCTCGATCGCAACGCGATCGCGCCCCAAGATTGTTGGATACTCCCGCTTAATGCTGAAGAAAGAACTCGCAGTCGCCATCGTTTTGAAACTTCAGATGGCCAAGTTTTTATCGTGCGTTTGCCGAGAGGGACAGTCCTGCGCAATGGTGACTTTCTGCAAGCGGAAACGGGGGAAATCGTGCGCATTTCTGCCAAACCCGAACCGGTTTTGACAGTTAGGGCAAATACTCTTTTGGCCTTGCTCAAAGCGGCTTATCATTTGGGCAATCGTCATGTTGCTTTAGAAGTTCGCGAAATCTATTTGCGTCTTTCTCCCGATCCCGTTTTGCGATCGCTGTTGGAGCAATTAGATCCCAATTTGGAGATTGAGGAAGAAATTGCACCCTTTCACCCTGAGATTGGAGCTTACCAACACAATCATTAAATTACAGCGATCGCCTTTCCTACTCTTCTTAATTTATCATAGAGAAAGGGGGAGATCGTAGCGCGATCGCGGAAAAGTTTCCGTATTTTGTAGTAATATTTTTTCTGGTCGCAAGAGAATATTTATTGAGGCGATCTCAAATCCAGTTGATTGGCCAGCAAGTGGGCAAGATGCCCGCACGATAAACTCGTGTAATTTTGAGGGGACTGTAATGACTAACGAACAAATCAATAACTTGGTTGATGTTGCTTATAGCATGGGTTGGGGATTTTTTATGGGTTCGATCGCGGGTTTAATGATTTTTTTGATTTGGAGAGATGTCCCGATCGCCAGTATTTTTCCTTCTGTGTTAACTGTTGTGGGCTGTTTGATCGGTCTAATTGTTGCTGTTATTCAGATTGCGCGATCGCGGGGTAAAAACCCACAATAATGCGATCGCATTTAAGGAGCTACTTTTTCTTCCAATCTTTTTGTATGCGTTCTTTTCTTTTCAACAAATTCTAATTCTTCACTAAACTTTTTTCCGCAGCGATCGCATCGCATTTGCTGACGATTGACTTGTAAATAAACTTCAAATAAGTAAGAGGATCGTATTCATCACTAGACCTTATTACATATCCATAAATTGAAGAGAAAACCAGATCGAGCCAGAAGCCATCTGAAAGTGATGCAACATCTTCCAGTTCTCTCAGTCTTCCATCTTTCAGAATCCAAACTTCAGAAATCCATTCATTTTTATTGACCGTTGGATAGATTTTATTGAAAACAACCGGCCAAAATTCGTCCGGGATGCCATCATAGTCTCTATAGTCTCCAAGATATCTTGATAAATCTTTGATGTGTTCGGGATCGATAACTGTAACGACTTCTTCTGCTTCTAAACGGGCTTTAATCTCTTCGCATTGTTCCATCTGTTCTAAAGAACAAGTAGCGATGTCAATTAGTACTGTTCCAAACTGGGCTGTTACCACTCCCCATGGGTTGTTACAAGCGAGAAGAAAAGGAGAAGTCAGTAGCGTTAAAGTGATGAGAAAACGAGAATTTATCATGATTCAGAAAAGGGTGTCGGGGTGGGGAAAAAAAGATGCGATCGCCTTCCTCTACGATACTCGCAAGGGAAAAGTCCGACGAAACTTCCCGACGCGATCGCTACTCTCTCGTCCTCTTGGCGAACTAAGTCGTACAGTTATCCATCCACGCGATCGCTTCTTCAACCGTGCGATCGGGGGTAAACCGTAGAGGTAAGGGTGTCCTTGTGCCATGCTCGATAGAAATCAGGATAGGTCATATTTTGGGCGCAATACCAAATGACAAAATAGTCCTCCTCATTGTACTCTTCATTGAAACGCTGAGAATCATTTAAGGATTCTTTTAAGGTGGTAACTACTTCCGCAAAGTTACGGGGAGAACAGATTTGCCCCAAGCTTTCAGCCGCTTGCCTAAAGGTATAATCTTGCCAATCATCTTCACTTGAGTTGAGGAACATCCAGATTGGCACTAAGCTTTTAGCTGCTTGGCTACGGATGTAATCATCTTCACTCGAGTCGAGCAGTTGCACTAACTCTAGAATTACTGTTTCCTTGCCCGTGCCGATTTTTGCTAAGCTTTCAGCCGCTAAACTACAGGTCTCATAATCTTTACTCGAGCTGAGTAGTCGTACTAAGGCAGTAATCGCCCTTTTATTTCCTCTGCCTATTTCCCCTAAAAAATAAGCCGCTAGATCGCAGGTGTGATAATCTTTATCTTTACTTGAGCCGAGCAGTCGCACTAAGGTAGTAATTGCCCTTTCATTGCTTGGATCAATTTTCCCTAAACTATAAGCCGCTAAACAACAGACCACTTCATCTTCACTTGAATCAAGCAGTTGCACTAAGGATGTAATTACCATGCCCGTGACGATTTTTCCTAAGTTACCAATCGCTAGTTCACGGGTGTAATCATTTTCACTCGTTCGGAATATTTGTACTAAAATAGGAATCGCTCTTTCATCGCCCATGCCGATTGTTCCTAAGCTGCCAATCGCTCGCCTACGGATATCATCATCTTCCGTTGAGCCGAGCAGTTGCACTAACCCTAGGATCGCCGTTTCATTACCTGTACCGATTTCCTTTAAGCAAAAAGCCGCTTGCCTACGGATATCATCATCTTCACTCGAACCAAGCAGTTGCACTAACTCTAGGATAGCTGTTTCATTGCCTGTACCGATTTTCCCTAAGCTTTCAGCTGCTTGCCTACGGATATCATCATCTTCACTCGAACCAAGCAGTTGCACTAACTCTAGGATAGCTGTTTCATTGCCTATACCGATTTTCCCTAAGCTTTCAGCTGCTTGCCTACGGATATCATCATCTTCCGTTGAGCCGAGCAGTTGCACTAACCCTAGGATAGCCGTTTCATTGCCCATACCGATTTTCTCTAAGCAAGAAGCCACTTGCCCACGGGTTTGATAATCTTCACTCGAACCAAGCAGTTGCACTAGCTCTAGGATAGCCGTTTCATTGCCCGTGCCGATTTCCTCTAAGCAAGAAGCCACTCGCCAACGAATGTTATAATTTTTACTCGAGCCGAGCAGTTGCACTAAGGTGGTAATTGCCCTTTCATTACTTGGGTCAATTTTCTTTAAGCTATTAGCTGCTAGCTCACGGATCCTATAAATTTCACCCGAATCGAGCAGTTGCACTAAGGCGGTAATTGCCATTTCATTACCCAGGTCAATTTTCTCTAAGCTGTCAGCCGCTCGCCAACGGATCCCATCATCTTCCGTTGATCCGAGCAGTTGCACTAAGGCGGTAATTGCCCTTTCATTGCCCGTGCCGATTTTTCCTAAGCTCTCAACCGCTAGGCTACGGATCCAACCATTTTCTGTTAAGTCGAGCAGTTGCAACAAGGCAGTAATTGCCCTTTCATTGCCCGTACCGATTTTTCCTAAGCTCTTAACCGCTAGGCTACGGATCCAATCATCTTTTGTTAAGTCGAGCAGTTGCAACAAAACGGTAATTGCTCTTTCATTGCCTGGGTCGATTTTCCCTAAACTATCAGCCGCTCGCCACATGTATTTCGTTTCCGTTAGTTGCAATAAAACGGTAATTGCCGTTTCATTGCTTGGGTCGATTTTCCCTAAACTATCGGCTGCTTGCCAATGGGTATATTCATCTTCCGTTGAGCCGAGGACTTTTATTAAAGCTGCGATCGCCTTTCTATCACCTAGGGCAATTGTCCCTAAGCTCTCAGCTGCTTGCCTACGAGTGGGTTCATCTTCCGTTGAGCCGAGCAGTTGCACTAGCCCCGCGATCGCCCTTTCATTCCTCGTATCGATTTCCCCTAAGCTTTGAGCCACTTGCCAACGGGTTTTATAATCTTCACTCGAGTCAAGCAGTTGTACTAAGGCAGTAATCACTCTTTCATTGCCCTTACCGATTTCCTCTAAGCTTTTAGCTGCTTGCCTACGGATATCACCATCTTCTGTTGAGCCGAGCAGTTGCACTAAAGCGGTAATCGCTCTTTCATTGCCTGGGTCGATTTTCTCCAAGCAATCAGCTGCTAGCCAACAAGTGTATTCATCTTCCGTTGAATCGAGCAGTTGCCCTAGAGCGGTAATTGCCCTCTCATTGCCCTTACCGATTTTCTTCAAACTATGAGCCACTTGCCGTTTTTTCTCACTCGAGCCGAGCAGTTGCACTAAGGCGGTAATCGCTCTTTCATTGCCCGGGTCGATTTTCTCCAAGCAATCAGCTGCTAGCCAACAAGTGTATTCATCTTCCGTTGAATCAAGCAGTTGCCCTAGGGCAGTAATTGCCCTTTCATTGCTCTTGCCGATTTTTCCCAACCAAGAAACCGCTTGACAACGGATGGATTCAGATTCACTCGAGCCGAGCAGTTGCACTAAGGCGGTAATCGCTCTTTCATTGCCCGTGCCGATTTTCCCTAAGCTCTCAACCGCTGCTCTACAGGTATATTCATCTTCACTTGAGTTAAGCACTTCTATTAAAGCTGCGATCGCTCTTTCACTGCCCGTGCCGATTTTCCCCAAGCTCTCAGCTGCTCGCCAACGGGTAGATTCATTGTCCGTTGAGCCGAGCAGGTTTACTAAGGCGGTAATCGCCTTTGTACGCTCCGTCTCTTGCAGTGTTTCTTGCGCTCCCTCTGCGATCGGATCGAAAAATCTCTGCCACTTCTGTTTTTCGTCTAAATAACCAAAGCCCCACCAAACAATTTGCTTAACGATTTCATCTGCTCTGGAATACTCTCCAAACTCGGCAATTCCCGCAGCAGCTAACCAATAGGCTCGATACTCATAAAAACCTTTGTTTACTCGAGCTTGACTGAGCCATTCTCCACATCCGTCCTCAAACTTAACCAATGCCTCAATAAAAACCTCTTTCTGTTCCTTGGCTAAATCCTGAAGACCCAACCAGAGCAACATCGGCTCTTTCCACTGCGGCTCAAAGATACGGTAAGTTCCCTGACTGGGATCGTTCGGGATATGGTTGAGAAAGAAGTGCCAGTCATCAATGGCTTTGGCCGCAAAATACTCCTGAAACGTAGGATGGTAGAAAGCATAGACATTTTGCAGAGGATTTTCTGGGTTTTTCCCGACAATATTGAGCCAACCTAACTTGAGAGCCAAACGAAACATCGGCTCATCGGGTTCGCCCAGTTCCGAACTCACAAAATCGTGTTTCAGTACAAATCGGGATTTTTCTTCATCAATTGCCCGTCGTGCTAATTTTCCTAATGCCTGGTTTAACTCCCGTTTAGCCTCCGAACGAGTCGCAAATGGCTCAAAACTCCAGTCCTTCCACTGATAAATTGTCTCGACAAACTGGTTATAGAGTTCGGCTTTCGTGTCCGGTAAATTTCCCTCCCCCACTTGCCAACTGCGACACAACAGGGAACAGCGCAGAGGATTTCTCACTAAATCTTTGATGCGTTCCCTGCCCGACTCATTTAATGCTTGCAATAGTTGCTCTCCCGAGGCTACCTTCTCAGTCTTGGTAAACCAATTACAGACAAATTGCTTCACCTGCTCGGGTTCAAAGTCCAAATTGCGATAGACATCAAACTCGTTTAGAGCATTTTGGGCAATTTCCCAGACATTGAGCCGAGATGATAGCACCATCCGCGCTTTTGTGACCCAACCTGACTGTAAAGAGTTGATGAATGCTTGTTCTGTGGGATTGCTCCGTTCGTCCAATCCATCCAACAGCAGCCAAACTCGCCCCTCACGGAACTGTTTTTCCAAGTCTTCCTTAATTTCTGGGGTAACATTGGCTTTAGCGAGAGGAAGCCAAACTTCTGTTAAATACTCGCTCGGGGTGGTTTCGACTTGACTCAAAGGTATCCAAATCGGCAACCCCAAATCCTTCTCTAACACCCAAAAGGCAATCTTTTGCAAGAGCGTCGTTTTCCCCGATCCCGCTTCTCCAGTGATAGCAATCCGCCGTCCCTGACTCTTAGGACTAACTCCCTGTTTCAGCACTTCCTCAAAAAATGTATCGTGAGCAATGGGGATAATTTTTTCTTTTTGATTCTCCTTGCGATCCTCTTTTTGATTCTCCTCGCGATCCACTTGAGAACCTGACTCTGGGGAAACATCCTCACTTTGTTTCTTTTGTGGCTGCTTTTCTACCAATCCCAGAGGGACGTAGAGTTCCTCGAGTTCAAAATTCCCACTTGCTTCTAACAGATTGCTCGTGAACGCTCGCCGTTTTTCCAGCATTTCGCGGCAGATTTCGCGCCAATCGATCGCCGATCGCAAGTCAGTCCAACGCCGATCTTGCTGGTGAAATTCTTTTTGCAATTCTACCAATTCCGGGAACTGAGAGAGAATCTCGCGGGTGGGAACGGCTCCCCCACCTAGATCGAAACTGCGATCGCGGGTAAACTTAACAATGCCGCAAACCTTCCCTGTCCCTTGATTCAGCAGAGGCGAACCGCTCAAACCCGGACGAACTTGCCCGGCTTTAAACTTAATCAAGGGCTGCTTATCTCTGGCAATTCCTTCACATTTGCCCGTCACTGAAGCACCTTGTGGAAAATCATCGGGATAGCCGTAGGTGTAGAGACTGTCATCTGCCTGAAAAGACTCGTCCAGACAGACACAAGGGAGATCGGCAATCGGGGGATTAAACCGGAGTAATGCGAGATCGAACTGGGGAAGCGATCGCTCGAGTACTGCCTCTGCAAAATCCTCCCGATCCTGCCAACAGACCCGAACTTTACCGTTCTTCGCATCTTTAACCACGTGATGGCAGGTGAGAATGAGGGTTTTAGCCACAAAAAATCCCGTTCCCCAGCCCGTTTTGCTAGGAATGCTTAACTTAACAGTACAACGTTGTAAAAGCTGCTCTAACTTCTGACCCATCGTCTGTCATGCTTAATATGACGGCTATACCCCGATTGAAATGGATTGGGAAATTTCGCGATCGCACCGCAGTCCTCTACTTTCCCCATTCCAGTGTAATCTCTAAATTAGCCTTGCCAGAACCTTTAACAATTACTGCGGTCAGTTGTCCCGATTCAACGGCTAATTCCATACCAAACTTCACAGTCGCTTTATCGGGTTTCGTCTTTTGCAATGTCTCGGCAAATGCTTCTGTAATTTCTTCCAAAGCATCCGTTACTTGCTTGAAAGGTTTAACATCAAATGCCACATCCTCTCTCCCCGTTTGTGCCACCTCAACCTTAATGACGGTTCCTCTGGGTAGCTGGACAGGAACATTTTCAGTTCGAGATTCGCCGAATTCCATCCTTTTTTACTCCTTGCGCTCATCGTCTAGTCTATCAGTAGCACAGATATCGGGCAGAACTCAGCGATCGCCAATCCCTCTAACTGTGCCTCATGCTGTTAAACTCATCTATCAAGCCTCTTCTCTTTCGATTGATAAATGAACAGATGAGCGATCGCCAACTTCTCCACCTCCTACAATTATCCAGTCCGGCGTTACCCGTCGGTGCTTACAGTTATTCGGAAGGATTAGAGTATTTAGTTGAGAAAAGAGTCATTGAGAATCGCGAACAATTATGCAGTTGGATCGAACAAGAATTGCGCTACGGTTCGATCCGAACGGAAACGGCGGTGATGTTAAGATCCTATCAGTTATCAGTGATGAGTGAGGAAACAGAGGAAGAGGAATTAATTTATTGGAATGAGTGGTTTTCTGCGGTGCGAGAAACCAAAGAATTGCGCCAGCAAAGTTGGCAAATGGGTCAATCTTTACTCAAACTTTTGGTGAATTTAGAACCGGATTTAGCCGCAATCGCGCAACAAATTGGCAATCCTTGCAATTATCCCATTGCTTTCGGAATCGGGGCAGCTTATTGGGAAATCGATCTCGAGGCTGCCGCGATCGCGTATTTACACAGTTGGGCGACAAATTTAATTAATGCCGGAGTAAAACTGATTCCCCTCGGACAAACCGCCGGACAACAAATTTTGTGCAATCTCTATGATATTCTCGCGATCGCAAAAACAGAAATTCTGACCTTAAAAGATGAAGAATTAGGGAGTTGTGGTTGGGGACTGAGCTTGGCGAGCATGGCACACGAAACGCAATATACTCGCCTCTTTCGTAGTTAAGCCGTGCAATTAGGCTAAAATCAACTTAGAATTAATTTTCCCCATGAACGCTCTCGATCTGGCCTTTGCTTCTGCTCTCGAACAGGCTCAACTCATCCGCAGGGGAGAAATTTCCCCCTTAGAATTAACCCAACTCTATCTCGATCGCATTCAGCAATTGAACCCTCAACTCGGCAGCTTTATCACGATTGCCGCAGAAGGGGCGATCGCGGATGCGACGGCAAAAACGGAACAGTTGGCACAACAAAGCGATCGCGACTCCCTCCCGCCCTTTTTCGGCGTTCCGACAGCCATAAAAGACTACAACCCCGTCGCCGGATTGCCTCTCACGATCGGGACTCTCGTTCTTAAAGATAATATTCCCTCTTACGATGATGGGGTGGTCGTCAAAATGAAGGCGGCAGGATTCACAATCCTCGGGAAAACCAACCTCCCGGAACTGGCATCCTTTCCCTACACCGAACCTCCCGGATTTCCCCCCGCTCGCAACCCGTGGAACTTAGATTATACCCCGGGGGGGTCGAGCGGCGGCTCGGCGGCGGCGGTGGCGGCGGGATTGTGTGCTGTCGCTCAAGGTTCCGATGGCGGTGGCTCCATTCGCACGCCAGCTTCCTGTTGCGGGATTGTCGGACTTAAACCCGCTCGCGGGCGCGTCACTCATGCCCCCGTCGGAGATTATCAAAATGGGATTGCCACGGACGGACCCTTAACGCGATCGGTGGCGGATGCGGCGGCACTTCTCGATGTTATGTCCGGTTATGTAACTGGCGATCCGTACTGGTTGCCCGATCCGGAAATCTCCTTTTTAGAATCTTCGCAAAAGTCCCCCAAGTCTCTTCGCATTGGTTTTGCGATCGATATTGCCCCTCTCGATCGCCCGAGCGATATTTGTCGGAATGCCGTCTTAGAAACCGCAGAACGCCTGCAAGCACTGGGACATCACCTCGAAGAAATTCATCCCGATTTTACTGAATTGCGCGACCCCTTTACCCGAATTTGGCAGGCGGGAATCGCTTCGATAGGACTGCCTTTAGAGAGCCTCTCTCCCCTCAATCGCTGGCTGGCAGAAAATTCGGGGACGGCGGGGGAATATTTGCAAGCGGTGACAAAAATGCAGATTGTCGCTCGACAAGTTGTCGGGACATTTGCCCCTTATGATGCGATCTTGTTTCCCGTACAAACCCATTCTCCCATTCGTATTGGTGAGTGGGCGCAGTTGAGTCCCGAAGAAACCATCGCCAAAATTCAGCAATGGATAGGACCTTGCCCGGTTGCCAATGCTGCCGGATTGCCCGCGATCGCCCTTCCCGCCACCTTTGACGATAATGGGTTGCCCATTGCCATTCAATTTATCGGCAAACCCGCAGATGAAGCGACGATCCTCGCCTTAGCCGCCCAATGGGAAAAGGCGCATCCGTGGCGCGATCGTCGTTTCAATGAGCAATGAGCAATGAACAATGAGCAATGAACAATTATCCACTACCTAAGAACCGTAATTCCACCGCGCCCGGTAATTGCGACCATCGAGGTGGGTGAAGGTGCGACCGTAACCCAAACCGCCACTCCACCAAGGATCGAGGATGCGCTGGACTTCTCGGGGCGAGAGGCCGGCAGCATTAAAATCCACGCCATATCCTCTTAAGTGAGTTGAGTTGCGCGCGCCTCCCACGGCACGATTGACAGCCGGGGGACGATACCAACTGGTCACGGAAATCGAGCGATCGCCCAATTTTTCCCGCACTTCCTCCATTCGCCGCGCCATGGTGACAATATTGTTGGTGATGCGGGCGTTGACGGGAATGCGATTGCCTCCTTTAGTGGCCTCGGCCCAAGTAAAATTGCCCCCCGGAATAATGGGATCCCCAGTATAAACTCGGCCTTTCCCCGGTACTCTAATCGCACGACCGCGATCTTTGGGGGCTGGGGGCGGTGGCGGATCTTTGGGGGCGGCGTAATTTTCGATACTGAGCATATCGACATGACCCTCGAAAATATACCACTCCGCGCGATCGTCGATGGGGTTTAAAAGGACGACTCGCAAGTGGACACCGAGATCCTCAAAACTCTTAATCGCTAATTCTCGTTGAGCGATCGGTTTCTTTTCCGCGTCTGATAACTGGGAAGATTGAACAGGCTTAATTTTAAAAACGGTATCTTGCGTCACGACGAGGGTTGCGGCTTCAACCACTTGCACGTGACCCTCAAAGGCATACCAAACCGTGCGTTCGCCCAATTCGTTGTCTAAGGTCAGTTTGTAATGACTGCCCTCTTTATCGGCTAATTTAATCCCGTATTCGTTACCTTTGGCGATGGGGATTTTCTCCGATTCGCTCAAGGTACTGGATTGAACGGGCTGGGTTTTAAACACCGTGTCTTGCGTAACAATTACAGTAGACATCTCGATTAAAACTTCACAAAGGCTAAGGGACGACAACACTATAGGCGGATTCTCGCGGAATTGGGCGAAATTTAACGTTTTTGCAAAATTATCGGCATTGGACGCTCTCAACAGGTCGGTTGGATATGAGCGCGAGGCATTCCGAGGTTTCCTCTACAGGTTGGTTGGACATGGCGAATGCGCACCAAGAGACGATTCGCCATCCCCCGACCTCAATTCGCAATGGGTTGGATTGGAGTGGCATTGTCCCTTGGGAGTTTTATCCTCGGATCGTCCCGTCTCCCAAGCGATCGCAGAATTTTCTCAAAAACTCTTCGGCAGAATGGGAAAGAACGACATACAATAGGCAGAATAAGAAACATATCAATTAAAAAACCTTGGTTTCGGTGGTTTCTGGCAGAGTTTGAGGAGCTGGCGTGTCAAAATTCGTTCACAAACCCAAAAGTCAAAAAAGTAAGGTCAAACAATCGGCATCCGTCGATCCGGTCACTCCTGTCGAAAGTAAGATTTCCCCAAACCCATCGGGAAACGGGCAGAAAAAAAGCGGCCAGCAAAACAATGGCCGGAAAAACAATGGCACAATCGCAAATCATGGCGAGATCTCCCCAACGATGGAAGCGAGCCCCATCGGCAAAGTAGAAGCAAAAGCCGCATCGCAAGCAACTCCCCTCCAAGAAGGGCAAGCCATGGGACAATCGGAGGCAAAACCCAAGAAATCGAGAAAGAGAAAGCCTTTATATCGCCGTCCCTGGTTGTGGGCATTATTAATTGCGGCGACGGGTTTGGGGAGTGGCGTAGCTTACGGTTATAAAGTCATCCAAGATGTGGACGCGCAACTCCCCGAGTCCGTTGAGGGGATTCTCACCTACACCCGGGGCAAAACCATGACGGTGAAAGCCAGTGACGGAAGCGTACTGCAAGAAATCGGTCCGGTGGCTCACGAAAAATTAGAAATGGGTAAAATCCCCAACTTGGTCGTTCAAGCCTTTATTTCCAGCGAGGATCGCCGCTTTCTCGATCATGAGGGCGTAGACTATCAAGGGATCGCCCGGGCAACCTTGGCGAATTTGCGCGCGGGACGGGTGGTCGAAGGAGGCAGTACGATTACCCAACAGTTAAGCCGCATTGTTTATTTAGATAACGATAAAGAATTCTGGCGCAAGGTTAAAGAAATTCGCCTCGCTCAAAAAGTAGAAAAGACTTACGATAAAGAACGCATTCTCGAACGCTATCTGAATTTGGTGTATTTGGGATCTGGAGCCTATGGAGTTGCCGATGCCGCTTGGGTCTATTTTGGCAAATCCGTGGAGAAACTCGAATTGGGAGAAGTGGCGACGATCGCGGGAATTGCCCCGGCACCGAGTTTGTATTCCCCCCTCGAAAATGAAGAATCCGCCCGAGAGCGACGGGATATGGTATTAGAACGGATGCGGGATGAAGGGTATATCAGTCCGGGTCAAGCGGCGATGGCGATCGCGGCACCCCTCGAGCTCGATCCCCAACAACCCAAACGCCTCAATCGCAAGGTTCCTTATTTTACCGACTACGTTCAAGAAAAAATTCCCCAACTCATTCCAGTAGAAAAAATTGTGGAAGGGGGATTGACGGTGGAGACGACGATTAACCTCAAATGGCAACAAGCCGCCGAAGATGCCGTAGCAAAAGCTGTCGTGCGCTACGGACCGTCTCAGAGGTTTTCCCAAGCCTCCCTGACGGCGATCGACCCTCGCACGGGAGAAATTAAGGCGATGGTGGGAGGGGATGATTATTTCAATCAACAGAAAAACGGACAGTTTAACCGCGTCACTCAAGCCAAGCGTCAACCGGGTTCGACGTTTAAAACCTTGGTGTATTCTACGGCGATCGCGGCAGGTTTCTCCCCCTACAAGAGCTTGCGGGATGCTCCCCTCGTGGTAGACGGGTACGAACCCAAAAATTACAACAAGGGCTATCGGGGCAATATTTCCATGCGCGATGCCCTCACCTACTCGGTGAATATTCCTGCCGTGAAAACGTTAATTGATGTGGGTTGGAATCCTATCGTTAAACTAGCGCAAGAGATGGGGATCGAGTCGGAACTCAAGCCCACCTATTCTCTGGCTTTGGGGGCATCCGAGGTGACGCTGCTGGAGTTGACCAGCGCTTACGGAACCTTGGCTAATAAAGGGCTGCACGCTGATGCTCACGGGATTTCTCGCATTCTCGATCGCGAAGGGAAGGTCATTTATGAAGCTAAAGGGGAATCGAAGCAAGCGATCGATGAGGAGTCGGCGGCAATTATGACTTGGATGCTGCAATCGGTGGTCAATTCCGGTACGGGAACCGCCGCGAAGTTAAATCGCCCCGTGGCGGGGAAAACGGGAACGTCGGACGATTACCGGGATCTGTGGTTTATCGGTTATATTCCCCAAGTCGTGGCGGGGGTTTGGTTGGGCAATGACGACAATACCCCGACTCGGGGGGCCAGCAGTACCGCCGCCGCCGTTTGGCAGGATTTTATGCGCCGCGTCACGGAAGAAGTCCCCGCCGAAGAATTTCCCAAACGCCCCAAACTCAGTGGGCGCGAAGCGACCATCGCGGCAGAACCCCTTAAACCCAAACAAAATTACTATAAATCTATTCCCGCCGAGCAAAATTTAGCGATTCAGTCACAACCGCGCCGCAGTCGCCCCCAAACGCAGCCAACCAGCAGCCGCACAACCACAACACCGACACGGGCACGCACTTCGAGTCCCGCCAGGAGCGTCCGCAAACCCACGAGTCCTTCAAAACCCGTGGTGCGCCGTCCGACTTCTCGCCCCGCCCCTGCGCCGCGTCCGCAAAGGGCAACGGCTCCCGCTCCTCGTCCCGCCCCCCCACGTCCAACCGTCCCACAAGTGAGCAAGCCCGCACCGTCGGCGGCTCCTCCTTCGGTCACAAAACCGCCTAAACAGTGAACAGTTATCAATGAACAATGAACAATGAACAATGAACAATGAACAATGAACAATGAACAATGAACAATGAACAATGAACAATGAACAATGAACAATGAACAATGAACAATG
>JBFRWJ010000355.1:0-9017 GCA_051439525.1 Spirulina sp.
ACAGCCTCCCTCCCCTACTCTCTGTCTTGGTGCGCGTTCCCATCCCCCCTTTAGTTCCCCCCTTACTAAGGGGGGAACTAAAGGGGGGATGCCGGGGTCGCACCGCCACTCCCTACTCCCGACTCCCTTAGCCAATATCATCATGAAACTGATGGCGAAGAATGCGGAAGACCGCTATCAGAGTGCTTTGGGATTAAAATACGACCTCGAAAAATGTCAACAACAATGGCAAGAAACCGGGAAAATTGAGCCTTTTGAATTGGGAGAACGGGATATCTGCGATCGCTTCACGATCCCCGAGAAGCTCTACGGTCGTCAGGCAGAAGTGGAAACCTTACTCGCCGCCTTCGAGCGAGTCAGTCAAGGCAGTACCGAAATGATGCTGGTGGCGGGTTTTTCGGGGATTGGGAAAACCGCAGTGGTCAACGAAGTCCACAAACCGATCGTGCGACAGCGAGGCTATTTTATCAAAGGTAAATTCGATCAATTTAACCGCAACATTCCTTTTTCGGTCTTTGTCCAAGCTTTCCGCGACTTAATGGGGCAATTGCTGTCGGAAGCCGATCGCCAATTGCTCGCTTGGAAATCTAGCATTCTCCAAGCCTTGGGAGACAATGCCCGAGTCCTCATCGAAGTCATCCCCGAACTAGAACGCATCATCGGACAACAACCGCCTGCACCGAAACTATCGGGAACTGCCGCGCAGAATCGGTTTCACTTGTTGTTCCAGAAATTCATTCAAGTCTTCACCGCGCCAGAGCATCCCTTGGTGATGTTTTTGGATGATTTGCAATGGGCAGATTCGGCATCGCTGAAGTTGATGCAGTTGCTCGTGGATGAAGCGCAAATGGGCTATCTGCTGCTGATTGGGGCGTACCGAGATAATGAAGTCTTTCCAGCTCATCCGTTGGTGCTGACGCTGGATGAGGTGGGAAAAACCGGAGCAACGGTCAAGACGATCGAGTTAAAGCCGTTAAGCCAAACCAGCCTGAATCGGTTGGTGGCAGAGACCCTCAACTGTGCCGAGACCTTGGCGCAACCCTTAACCGAATTGGTCTATCAAAAAACCCAAGGCAATCCTTTTTTTGCCACCCAGTTTCTCAAGGCACTGCATCAAGATGGACTGATTAGCTTTGATGTCCGAGGCGGATATTGGCAATGTGACATCACTCAAGTGCGAACCGCCGCTTTGACGGATGATGTGGTGGAGTTTATGGCGCAGCAGTTGCAGAAGTTGCCGCTTAAGACTCAGACGGTGTTGAAACTGGCGGCTTGTATTGGCAACCCGTTC
Organism: Spirulina sp.; assembly: GCA_051439525.1. GTDB lineage: Bacteria > Cyanobacteriota > Cyanobacteriia > Cyanobacteriales > Spirulinaceae > CCY15215. The sequence goes on from JBFRWJ010000355.1 coordinate 1,292, forward strand.
GATTTGAGTACCCTGGCGATCGTGTCCGAACGATCGGAATCCGATGCGGCAGATGCCCTGTGGCAAGCCCTTCAGGAAGGATTGGCGATTCCGCAGAATGAAGTATACAAGTTTTATGTGGGACAGAATCGGGAAAATGTCCATACCGGTTCGGCTGAAACCGTGGCGTATCGCTTTCTGCACGATCGCGTTCAACAAGCCGCTTATTCCTTAATTCCAGAAGACCAAAAGCAAGTCACCCACTGGAAAATCGGTCAATTGTTAGGGCAAGGGCTATCCGAGCCAGAACAAGTCGAACAGATTTTTGACATCGTCAATCAACTGAATTTAGGGAGGGGGACGATCTCCAACCCAGCCCAGCAAAAACAACTGGCTCGGTTAAACCTGCAAGCCGGACAAAAGGCAAAACTCTCCGTCGCCCATCAAGCCGCTCTAGACTACTGTGCGATCGGCATCGACTTATTACCGTCCGAGGCTTGGCAGACGGACTACGACTTAATGTATGCCTTGCATCGAGATGCTGCGGAAGCCGCTTATCTCTGCGGCAATTTCGACCGAGCCGAAGCCCTCTATGCGATCGCCCTCCCCCGAGCGCGAACCCCTCTCGACAAAGCGGTCATTTATCGGGTGCAGATGACCCAATATCAGCTTCAGGGACGCAATGGGGAAGCGATCGCCATTCAACGCCAGAGCCTCCAACTGCTGGGCTGGACGATGCCGGTCGAGCCAGAGCGCATTCAAGCCAGCTTGGACGAACAAATCGCCGTCGTGAATCGCTTCCTAGAACGGCAAACTGTTGAATCGATTCTCGAGTTGCCCCACATGACCGATGAAAAGGTTGCAGAAATGTTGCGAATCTTGCAAATTCTTTTCTATGCGGCATGGCTGGATGGTCAACCCCTGTTGGCGTTGCTCGCCCTCGCGAAAATGACCACCTTATCGTTGCAGTACGGCAACAGTGATATGTCTCCCGTGGGTTACGTGGGCTACGGCTTCATTGCCATTCCCATTCTCAAGAACGCGGCGCTGGGGCATCAGTTTGGCGAAATGGCCGTGCAGCTTTGCGAACAGTTTGATAATGACGATACCCGGGGGATGGCGAATTTCTTCTTTGCTGCCGACGTGCATAGCTGGAGTCGTCCCCTGCGAGAAGCCGATCGTTACTACGACAATGCTTTTAAGTACGGGATGGACGCAGGAAACTGGCTGACCGTTGGCTTCACCATGATGCTGAGCGGTTCCGATCGCCTCACCTACGGCAAAAATTTGCACGACCTCTATGCGATCGCCCAAACCCATGCCGATTTTCTGCGTCGCGTTAAAAGTTTAGAGAACTTGGATGCCTTAATCGTCGGCGTGTTGCAACCGATTCGCCATCTCTTGGGTTTAACCGCAACTCCCTTCAGTTTTGATGACGAGAGTTTTAGCGAATCCGAATATTTGCAGAAATATAGCAATGCGAACTATCATCTGGCTTGGTATTATTCCGTGAAAATTCGTCATGCTTACTTATTCGATCGGCAAGCTGCCTATCCCGATTTAATCCCCAAACTGAGCGTCATTGAAAACACGGTTGCGACTCATGCCAAAGTCCCGTCCAGTGTCTTTTATGTGGCATTAATGCACCTGGCTCTCATGGAAACGGCGGGGGATGAATCTCAGCGGCAGTCCCATTGGCAAGCCACCCTCCCCCTAGAAGAACGGTTACGGCGTTGGGAGAAAGATTGTCCGGAAAATATTCGTCATAAGTGTCTCCTGATCCAAGCTGAAAAAGCGCGGTTGCAGGGACAAAAAGCCGAGGCGATCGATTGGTACGAACAAGCCGCGACTCAAGCCCAAAGTCAAGGTTATGGCTATGAAGCCGCCCTCGCCAACGAACTGGCGGCTAAATTCTATCTCAATTGGGGCAAAGAACGTCTGGCGCGAGACTCTCTCATCGAAGCCTACTATGGCTATGCTCGTTGGGGCGCGAAAGCCAAAACCGACGACCTAGAACAACGCTATCCCCACCTCCTGACTCCCATCTTGGCACGGCAACAACTCGGCCTCGGTCTGAGGGCGACCCTGACCAGCCCGACCAACAGCGCCACCATGGGTTTGGGAGAACTATTCGATTTAGACTCGTTAATGAAAGCCGCCCGCACGCTCTCACAAGAAATTGACCTCGATCGCGCCATTGCGAATTTAATGCAAACCGTCCTGGAAAATGCCGGAGCCGAGACTGCCGCTCTGATGCTCTGGCACGAGCAAACTTTAAGGTTGGAAGCGAAAATGACTCAGGGGACGCTCGAACCCATTCACCCCATTTCTGTGGAAGAAAGCCAAGATGTTCCCTCGACTCTCATCAACACCGTCAAACGGACTCGCCGATCGTTAGTTCTCAATAACGCCAGTGACAATCCGGCTTATGCGGGAGATGCTTATCTCCAACAAGCGCAACCCCAGTCGATTTTATGCGCTCCCCTGATCGCTCGCGGTCAACTCATCGGCATTCTCTACCTCGAAAATCATCAATGTACGGAAGCCTTTCGGAGCGATCGCGTGGAAATCCTCAATTTACTCTGTTCCCAAGCCGCCATTTCCCTCGAAAATGCCCGCTTGTATCGGCAGGCACAACAAGCGTTGACCGATCTGCAACAAGCACAGTTGCAACTGATCCAAAAAGAAAAGATGGCGACATTAGGCAATCTCGTCGCGGGGGTCGCCCACGAAATTAATAATCCCGTGGGCTTCATTGGTGGGAATATTGTTGTTGCACGAGAGCATCTGCAAGATTTATTGGCTATTCTTGCGCTTTATCAAGACCATGCTTCCCTCCCCGACGAGATCGCCGAAGCGATCGAAGACCTCGATCCCGAGTTTATCTACGAAGATTTCCCCAAACTCATTGCATCCATGCAATCGGGGTGCGATCGCATTGCCAAGATTAGCACCTCTTTGCGCACCTTTTCTCGTGCCGATACGGATGCGAAAACCGACTTCAATTTGCACGAGGGCATCGACAGCACCCTGTTAATCTTAAAATACCGCCTCAAAGCCAACGAACAGCGCCCTGCCGTTGAAATTGTGAAAAATTATGGCGATATCCCGGAAATCCAATGCTATCCGGGGCAACTCAATCAAGTGTTTATGAACTTATTAGCGAATGCGATCGATGCCTTGGAGGAAAGCAATGAAGGTCAAACTTTTGCCGAGATTGAAACTGCTCCCAATTGTATTACGATTCGGACGGAATTCAGTCAACATCGAAAGAGCATTATCGTCGGAATTTCCGACAATGGCAAAGGCATAGAAGAGGACGTCAAAGCACGCCTATTCGAGCAGGGATTTACCACCAAAGGCGTTGGGAAAGGGACGGGTTTGGGGATGGCGATCGCCCGGCAAATTATTGAGGAAAAACACGGGGGTACGATTATTTGTGAATCGGAACTCGGTAAAGGTACGGAATTTATCATTTCTCTGCCTTTGAGTTGAGACAGAACAAGATCGCTTCTCTTCTGTTTCAAATTGTTAATTCCAGACCGACCTTCACAAGTTTTTCACAATCTTTGTTTAAATTAGTGGATAAATTCCTACGTGGGAGATAACAATAATGGTAACGTCTTCGCTCGATCTTCCCAAACTTGACAAGTATCAAGCCCTCGAAATCATCCACGAGAGCGATCGCACCCTCGTTTATCGCGGTACGAAAATCGAGGACGGCAAACCCGTTGTCATCAAATTGATGCGAAATCAATATCCTTCCTTTAACGAATTAGTTCAGTTTCGCAATCAATATGCCATTGCTAAAAATTTAGCGATCGCGGGCATTGTTAAACCCTATGCTTTAGAACGCTACGATAACCGTTATGCCCTCATTATGGAAGACATTGGGAGCATTGCGTTATCAGTCACCATCTCACCGTCTCCCATCACCAGTTCATCAGTCACCACCTCACCGTCTCCCGTCACCAGTTATTCGATTGCTGAGTTTCTTAATATTGCTATTCAACTGGCTGATATTCTTCATCAGTTGCACCAAAATCGCGTTATTCATAAAGATATTAAACCTGCAAATATACTGATTCATCGGTCAACCCAACAAGTTAAGCTCATCGATTTCAGTATTTCCTCGTTATTACCGAAAGAAACCCCAACCATTCAACCTCCCAATGTGTTAGAAGGGACTCTGGCTTATTTGTCCCCGGAACAAACCGGACGCATGAACCGGGGTATTGACTATCGCAGCGATTTTTATTCTCTCGGAGTCACCTTTTACGAACTCTTAACCGGAAAACTCCCCTTTGAAAGCGAAGATCCTCTCGAACTGATTCACGCCCATATTGCGAAATCTCCCCCCTCAATCAGTTACCAGTTGGAGAACAGGAAACAGATTCCTGTAGTGCTTTCGGATATTGTCATGAAATTGATGGCGAAGAATGCGGAAGATCGCTATCAGAGTGCTTTGGGATTAAAATACGATCTCGAAAAATGTTGTTCTCAATGGCAAGAAACTGGGAAAATCGAGGTATTTGAATTAGGAGAACGCGACCTGTGCGATCGCTTCCTCATCCCCGAAAAACTCTACGGACGGGAACAAGAAGTTCAAACCCTCCTCAATGCCTTTGAGAGAGTCGCATCCCCCCCAGCCCCCCTTGGTAAGGGGGGAGGATCCGAAATGATGCTCGTTGCCGGATAGTCCGGCATCGGCAAAACGGCTGTCGTCAACGAAGTTCACAACCCCATCGCACGCCAACGCGGTTATTTTATCAAAGGGAAATTCGACCAATTCAATCGCAACATTCCCTTCTCTGCCTTCGTGCAAGCCTTCCGAGACTTGATGGGGCAATTACTGGGAGAATCCGATGCCGAATTAGCCAACTGGAAAGCAAAAATTTTAGAAGTTGTTGGAGAAAACGGACAAGTTCTCATTGATGTCATTCCCGAACTCGAACGCATCATCGGAGCGCAACCCCCCGTCCCCGAACTCTCGGGAACTGCCGTCCAAAATCGCTTTAACCTCTTTTTCCAAAAGTTTATCGCGGTCTTTACCACCCGAGATCATCCCTTAACGCTGTTTCTTGACGATTTGCAATGGGCGGACTCGGCCTCGTTAAACCTGATGAAAGTGTTGATAGGGGATAGCCAGATGGGATATTTATTCCTGTTGGGGGCATATCGAGATAACGAAGTCTTCCCCGCACATCCGTTGATGTTATGTTTGAGGGAATTAGAAAAGCGGTGCGACCCCGGCGAACGCGCGCCCGGGGAACACCAGACGACAATTTCAACAATTATCCTCGCCCCCCTATCGGTCGGTCATATCAATGAATTGGTCGCCGAAACCCTCAGTTGTACGGTAGAGTTGGCACGGCCCTTAACCGAGTTAATCTATCAAAAGACCCGAGGCAATCCCTTCTTTACCACCCAGTTCTTAAAAGGATTGCATGAGGATGGGTTAATTGCATTTATCCCCCCTCAATCCCCCCTTGGTAAGGGGGGCGGGAAGGGGGGAGGAGAAGGCGGATGGGAATGCGATTTGGTGAAGGTGCGAGATGCCGCTCTCACCGATGATGTGGTAGAGTTTATGGCGGGACGGTTGCACAAGTTCCCTGAAGCCACCCAAAACGTCTTGAAATTAGCCGCCTGTATCGGCAATCAATTTGACTTAGAGACTTTAGCCATTATCTGCAAAACCCCATTGGAAGAAGTCGCGGCCGATCTGTGGAATGCCCTGCGAGAAGGACTGATTTTACCCCAGAGCGAAGCCTACAAGTTTTTCCAAGGATGGGAAAAAGACGACGGTCGAGCAGAGGGGATGAGCGTGGGGTATCGCTTCTTACACGATCGCGTTCAACAAGCGGCCTATTCTCTCATCCCCGAAGCCGAGAAACCCCAAAAACATTACCGCATCGGACAATTGCTCCTGAAAAACATCCCGCCAGAAGTCCGAGGCGATCGCATTTTTGAACTGGTGGGGCAGTTAAATATTGGCAGGGCTTCGATCGAGCGGCAACCGGAACGAGACGAACTGGCTCAACTGAATCTCATCGCAGGTCGCAAAGCCAAAAATGCCACAGCCTATCAAGCGGCTCGCAGTTACGTTCGCACGGGCTTGTCCTTGCTGAACCCAGAAAGATGGTCGAAGCATTATTCCCTGACTTGGGAGTTGCACGTGTTGGCAGCAGAGTTAGCCTCTTTAGAAGGGGATTTCCCAGAGATGGACGACCATATCGAAACGGTTATCCATTACGCCGATTCTTTACTCGATCGCGTGGATGTTTATCGGACGAGAATCATCGCCAAGATTTCGCAAAATCAGTTAACCGAAGCCATTGCCATCGGTCAAACCATCCTGCAACAATTAAACACCGGATTTCCAGAAAATCCCACTGAAGCAGAATTCCAAAGACTCGTCCAAGACATCCAAAGGGCGATCGCTGCTGGCAAATTGGACGATTATCGCTTGCACTCGCCCATGAGCGATCGCCAAAAAATTGCCACCCTCCAAATCGTCAACTGTATCATCCCCGCCGCTTATATTTAGGGTTCTCATTTATTTACACACCTCGTCGCATTCTCCGTCAATCTATCCCTGCAAGAGGGCAATACTCCCTTTTCCCTCCCGATTTATGCTCTCTATGGCGTTATCACTTGCAATATGCAGGACGATGTGACAGTAGGGATCAAATTTGGTCGTTTAGCCCTGCACCTCGTGTCTGCACAGGATGCTAAAATCGTTAAGCATCAAGTCCTGCACGTGCTTGCCCTATTCGTTCTCCATCGCCAATCCCCACTGAAAAATATGCTTTCTCTCTCCAAAGAGGGATATGCGTCCGCTTTAGAAACGGGGAATTTAGAATATGTTGGCTATAATGCTCATGGTTTTTGCGTGAATTCATTTTGGAGCGGTCAACCCCTCCACGACATCGAGCCAGAAACCCGCGCTTACTGTCAGACCTTAATTCAGTTCAATCAGTTGACAACTGCCAATTGGTGTCGGATTTATTGGCAAGGGAACTTAAATTTACTGGGTCGGACAAAAAAGCCCACCATTCTCTCCGGAGAAGCACTTCAAGAAGAGACATTTTTAGGGCAATTGCAGGCGGCTCGCGATCTAACGGGATTATTCTTCTTCTATCTCTATAAACTGATGCTGGCCTACCTTTTTGGAGATATCGAATCAACTCGAGAGCATAGCACTGAAATCGAGAAATATTTTCTGGGGGGTGCTAGTGTCGTAGGAGAACCCGCATTTTATTTTTACGATATGTTGGCGGTTCTGGCAAGATTGCGTTTGGGGCTTGAGGAGTCATCTTCGGCATGGGAGCAAGTCGAACGCCATCAAAAGCAACTTCAACATTGGGCTGATGATGCGCCCATGAACCATCAACATAAGGTAGATTTAGTGAAGGCCGAAAAATGTCGATCGCTCGGACGGAAATTAGAAGCGATCGCACTCTATGACAAAGCGATCGCCGCAGCCCGAGACAACGAATACATTCAAGAAGAGAGCCTTGCCAACGAACTCTTCGCCCAGTTTTACCTCGACTGGGGGCGAACCAAAGAGGCTGCTATATATATGCAAGAGGCATATTATTGCTATGCTCGGTGGGGAGCGAAAGCCAAAACCGACCACCTCGAAAAACGCTATCCTCAACTGCTCGCTCCCATTCTCCAACAGCAACAATTGAGGGGAAATGCCAACGATACGATCGCGACTCTGACGAATGGAACGGTGTCCAGC
>JBFRWJ010000356.1:0-3861 GCA_051439525.1 Spirulina sp.
GATTTTCGCTTCGGGAAGGATCGCACCGGAAATGCCGAGGAGTTGCGAGCGATCGCGGCAACCTTTGACCGGGAAGTCGCGATCGTCTCTCTCGAAGAACTCGCCGCGCAGCGCATCAGTTCTTCTCGCATTCGCTTGGTGCTCGGGGAGGGAGATGTCGCGATCGCCCAACAACTTCTCGGTCGTCCTTATCGCTTGAGCGGTACGGTGGTCAAAGGACAGCAGTTAGGTCGAGCGATCGGTTTTCCCACCGCCAATCTCGACCTTCCCCAAGATAAATTTTTACCCCGTTATGGCGTGTATGCCGTAACCGTTGAAGTGGTCGGCATGCCCATCCTGAAAGGCGCAATGAATATCGGCTGTCGTCCCACGGTCAACGAAGGAAAAACCCCCATTATTGAAGTTCACCTCTTAGATTGGAGTGGCGATCTCTACGATCGCCCCCTTACCGTCTATTTAGAAAAATTTATCCGACCCGAACAAAAATTCAATTCTCTTGATGCCCTCAAACAACAGATTGCGATCGACTGCGAAATTGCGAGAAAATTCTTTGAAGAAAGGAATGATTAGGAAGGATGAAGGATGAAGGATGAATTCACAACTATTAACTGTCAACTATCAATTACTAATGACCGATCGCATCTCCAAACTTACCGAAAATCTCGGTCGCACTATCGTCGGGAAAGATGAGGCCATTCGTCTCGTCCTCGTAGCCCTCATTAGCGGCGGTCACGCGCTCCTTGAAGACGTGCCGGGAGTTGGCAAAACCCTCCTCGCCAAATCCCTTGCCCGTTCCGTCAATGGCAAATTCCAGCGCATTCAATGCACTCCCGATCTGCTTCCCAGTGATGTTACGGGGACGAATATTTGGAATCCCAGCTCTCGAGAATTTGAATTCCTCGAAGGCCCCGCATTTGCCAATGTCCTTCTCGCCGATGAAATCAATCGAGCAACGCCCCGCACCCAGTCGGCGTTACTGGAAGTGATGGAAGAACAACAAATCACGGTAGACGGACAGCCCCGTAAAGTTCCCATGCCCTTCTTCACGATCGCCACCCAAAACCCCATTGAATATCAAGGCACGTTTCCCCTGCCCGAAGCGCAAATGGATCGCTTTACCCTATCCTTAAGTTTGGGCTATCCCAGCGAAACGGAAGAATTGCAAATGCTCCAACGCCAGCAGGATAACGCCGCGATCGAGATCGACGCTCTCGAACCCTGTATCAGTCTCGAAGAAGTTTTGGAATTGCAACGCCTCGCCAGTCAGGTTAAAGTGACGACGGTTCTGCAACAATATATGCTCGCTCTCGTCAGAGCTTCCCGAGAGGACGATGAAATTGCCTTGGGGGTCAGTCCGAGGGGAACCGGTGCCCTCCAGCGAGCCACTCAGGCTTATGCTCTCATTCAACAACGGGATTACGCCATTCCCGATGATGTTAAATTTTTAGCCCCCCACGTCCTCTCTCATCGTCTCATTCCTTCGGGCGGAAAACAGGCACGCGCAATTGTCGATCGCCTGTTGCGCACAATTCCGATCGAGCAATGAACAATGAACAATGAGCAATGAGCAATGAACAATGAGCAATGAACAATGAACAATGAGCAATGAGCAATGAGCAATGAACAATGAGCAATTACCCATTACCCATTACCCATTACCCATTACCCATTACCGATGAGTTTATGATTAAACAACGATACCAAAGAACAAAAAAGCGTAATAAAAGCACATCAAAATCTCCTTGGGTTTTGCTGGGTTTGATTTTTTTTTGGAGTCTGGCGATCGGGATTGGTATGTCAGTAATGTTAGGAATGAATAGCCCGGTTTATTCCCAATCCCAAGACCAAATTCACCCATTAAAATCGGATTTAAAATCTGTAGATCCCGTTCCGGAAGGCTTAGGATTCGCCCGCGATATCTATGTAGAACGATGTGGAGAATGCCATGTTCCTCTCCCGACTGAAATTTTGCCAACAGAAACGTGGAAATTTTTACTGGAATCATTGCCGCAGCATTATAACGTTCAAGTGCGAAAGGTTATCTCGCCAGAAGTTCGCTTGATTTGGAACTACGTTCAGCTATTTTCTCGCACTTACGGGGAAACGGAAGAACCGCCTTTTCGCGTTGCCGATTCTCGCTATTTCCGCGCCCTACATCCCAAAGTACAATTTCAACAACTTCAGACAGCGAATACTTGTACCACTTGTCACGATCGCGCTTCCGAATTCAACTATCGCAGTCTTCGGGATGGAGTCTAAGCGATCGAGATGATTTTTCTCTGGCTAAGTAAATTCCCTAGGGTTGAGTGACGAATGTCACACAAGTTGATGCTGAAGATCGCGGAATTCTCGGTGTTGCTCTGGGACGATAAGACCTACAATAAAGATGGTCGGTCAGGGTTCGTCATGGGGGTACTTTCTTGCAATTCTTAGCCTTCTCATAAATTTAGCAGATTTCTAAGTTTCTGGCAAAGTTTAGTCTACCAAAGCGCTCCACCTCCAACCAGCAAATTTTTCCCGTTCTGGACGCAACTAAACCGAGATGTCACATCAAGCACTAAGTCGTCACCCACTCTTTGCACCCACTCAAGTTCTCAACAATTTGAGGAGCGGACAGTTGTTCTTTGTTAAAGCCAATAAAGGGGGAGGCGTGATTGTTTGTCATCCCCATCATGCCGAAATATTGGGGCCGGGAGCGGCAGTGGGAGGAATGCTAGATTTAGATTGTCATCGGTTGATTCCGTTGGGTAAGGTGGCGCTAACTTATCCGGAGTCTCTCGGACAACGACAGGAGTCTTTTCTCATTCGTCAAAAATGGATCGGATCGGCGCAAAAAGCAATTAAGCATCCCGTCCCCCTCAAACGCGCCTATTTAATGGTCATGATGATGGAAAAGTATTTTGGGCGCAAGACGATCGCAGAGCTTTCCGATGAGATTTTAGCCAATATTGTCGGGGTTCTCCCCAATACCATGGCAATGGCCAGACAACAAAGAAAGCACTCTCTATCCGTACCGCAACAAAGGAAAGGACAAGATTCCCACCCAAGTCCCAACGAAAAAAAAATAGCCGTCCCTGTTTGATGTAAATCTAAAAATAGGGAGTGAGAGTTGGGAGAATGTCAAGTTTATTGAACATTTGAATTATAGACATCACATCAAGCTCAAAGAACTATTCGTAAAGATCGGCAAAACTGTAATTTCAATCTAATACAATGGACGAAACCAACAAGATCGTTCCCAATATTTCTATCACCACTTCCATACATTTTATCTTTGAGGGAATAAGTTCTTATCGGGTAATCGTTCATTTAAAATATGGCTTACAGCATCTTTATGCCTCGCAGGGATAGCCATACTCATAAACCCTGGGAATAATGGATACCGTGGTTGAAATCGGATCGTCAAAGTGTTGGGTTTCAATTTTTCCCAACTATACGACTCGATCCTTTGCCATGCAATGAACGAAGACATGAAGCAGATACCCTTTTCTCTCAACTCAAGTTTGTTCAATCCCAGTGCTACAAAAAAGACGGCGAAAGACCAAAATAAAGTGAGTTGAGCTACTTCTGTGCTTAAACTGGCGGACTGAAGAAACCCCTGGGAAACTCCCTCGAAGAACGACCAAGTCATGATGCTTGCACCTACCACTTCAAATAAACCAATCCACAAGAAAAATTTGTTTTGTGCATTTTTTCCGATATCAAGTAGTAAGATACCAGCCTTTTGCTTCTGAAAAACCCAACTCAGTATCAAAATACCAACACCTACAGCATAAAAAATGCAAAAACTGACCCAACCATATTTCCCAAACAAAGAGATCGAGCAAGCAATGGCAAGTCCCAACAACATCCAAGGAAGGC
>JBFRWJ010000357.1:0-20988 GCA_051439525.1 Spirulina sp.
CCTCTCTCTCTTCTCATTGCGGTGCGTGTGATATTCTGAGGGCTTGGGTGATGCGATCGCTCGCCGAGTGCTATAAATCTAGGGGAGGATGAGATGAACGAGAGTCAGATTCGCTTGCGGGTAAGTGTCGTCGCTTTGTTTGTGGACGGCGATCGCGTTTTATTGTTACATCAAATGACTTTACCCGAACCGGATTGTTGGGATCTGCCCGGGGGGGGACTCAGTCCAGAAGAATCTTTAGAGGAGGGGTTGCGACGAGAGGTGGAAGAAGAAACGGGAATTACCGCATTTCAAATCGAGAAATTATTGACCGTAACCGAACAGTTTTATACGAATGCTAAGGGTCGCAAACGACATGGTTTAAATCTTGTTTATTTAGGCAAGATTACGCGCCATCCCGATCGCTTGATTTCTAGCGATCCTCAAGAGGTCGGCCCGAAAGGAATTCAATGGATTGCCGTTAAAGAGTTGAGGCGAGAGGACTGTTCTGCACGGTGTTGGCAGGCTTTACAAGCGGTGGGTTTGGTTGCTTAGCCATAAATACTACATTCAATCCCCTGTAGATTCCCTTGGGTAGATTGAAATAGAGACTCTCTCACCAGTATCGATAGAGAAATAGTGATATTTTTTGATAAAAATAAACATTTTCTCACAAAAATATTAAAACAATCTAAATATTACTCGATCGCGACGGATTTATTCTTTATAACAGAGACATATTGTTGCTCAATTTTGAAGTTTGGTAAGGAAATTGATTGATGCACAAAGAATTTCTCGAACAAGAATCAATACCTGTAGTTATTGGCACGGGAATTACAGGTATGGCAATTAGTCGTACCTTGAGTGAAAAAAAGATTAAACATTTCGCGATCGGGACTCCCCCGAATCCGGATCGTCCCAAATTAGGAGAATCGATTAATGGGGAAGGAAGTCTAGATTTAGAGGAATTATTTCCGGAATTTAGTCAATATTATTTCCCTAAGAAAAATATTATCTTCTATACAGGAAAATTGGTCACGCGTTGCGATCTCGATCCTTCCATCCATCCAGAATTTGCGACTTTTTTCAAGTTAACGGGCTTTAAAGTATTCAAGCATTTATTTCACGTCGATCGCCTCGCTTTCGATCTGGCACTATTTGAGAGCGTGACCCAAAACGAACATTGTATCTTTATCGATCGCAAAGTGACAGATATTATTTACGATCGCGATCGGGACGAGATTCAAGAAATCGAGTTCGATGATGGTTCGAGAGTCCGTCCTTCCTTTGTTTTCGATGCGACAAATCACGTTCGACTCGTCCCGAAGAAACTCAATATTCCTTGTCATTTCTCCAGCGAGAAACAACGAATTATTTTTACCCATTACCGTCACCCAGACTATCAACTCGGTTGCGCCGAGAATAAGGCGAAGAGAGAATCTTGGTCTCATTCAACCAACTTATTAAAACTTTGTCAAGAATGGGATGGACTTGAGGGAATGGCTTGGTGTATTCCTTTAGGAGATTATGTTTCTGTTGGTATGAGCATGAATGCGGAGAAGAATGAGCGATCGGATCGAGAAGTCATGGAATTACTCGATCGCGCCTACCAAAAACGAGGCATTGATTATCGCCAATATTACAGCCAAGAAACAGAAATTGTTTCCGCCTACAATCAATATTTTATCCACGAACGTGCTGGGGGTGCAAATTGGTTGCTAGCGGGCGGAACTTTTGGTCAAGTTTGGTTTCCTTCAGGGTCTGGTGTAGCCACTTCTCTCTATACAGCTCGTTTTGCCGATCGCTTCTTAAAATTTCCTCAGAAAACTCGCCAACAATACGAAAAGTTTATGCGTCAATTTTTGCCTTCTCATGACGTTCACGATCGGATTATTTCCAGCGATCTTAAAGATTTGACTTATCGACAAATGTATCAATGGACGGATTCTTTATTAACGGCATCGTTGTTGAGAATCTGTACTTATGCCCGATCTCGAAATCATCACTTAGGAGGGATGTTTGCTCAGCTCATTCGGTTGGTAATCCAGTTCAAAATCTTTAAAATTAAGTACTTCTGTAAAATCCTAGAGTCCGATCTGGGCAAGCAAACCAAAGATATTCATACAGAAGGGTTAACCTATTTGTGAATTTCTCGGTAAAGGAGGGTAGACAATACCCGCCCTTCTTGGTTAGTATTGATTCAACCATGAATAAATAAAAAGGCGCAGGAGCAATAAGGAAAAGATAGGTTTATAACAAATCAAATTTCCATGAATAAAGGTATAGTTGGTCGTATAAGACCAGACCTTAGTCACGCGATCGCCGTCGATTTGATAGCGAACCCGTACATCTCCCGAGGCGATAGGTTGACCGTTCTTTTTGCCATGCCATCTCGCTAAAACATCGATGATGTTATCTTTAACAATAGTCCGTTCCTCGCGCAGTTCTAGCCCCTGCATTTTGCGATCGGCAACGAATTGGAGAAAGCGAACCCACCGACACCACCAAATCAACCCTTGACCCGAAGGCAGATCGTCTCGATAGATTTCTAAATCCTCAGCAATATAGTTGCCAATCGAAGCCATTTCTCGCTGGCGAGAAATGACGGCAAAGATGGCTCTAATAATTTCTTTTTGAGCTTCCACGCAAGCGAATCCTTAAATAAAAATATAATTTACCAGATCGTGACTGATTCTTCTTTAAAGTTTAGATCGTGTTGTTACAAGTTGGCAATTTTTACGAAATTTAATAGCTCCCAATAGATGCGATATCCCTTCTCTATTTTCACATCCCCAGTTTCTGATATTTTAGTATAGGAGTAACATAATTCGATGAGAGTTGGAATTATAGAAATTATGGCCCTACCCTCCACATCCTGTGTGGATAGAATTTACCATACCACGATTACCAAACAATATGCAAGTATCACGCCGCAAGCAATTTCTGTGTGGTGTCGTCAACTCGGTCACGAAACATTCTATACCACTTACTATGGTGTTGGTGATGCCGATAAGCTTTTACCAAAAGATTTAGATATTGTTTTTTTCTGCTGTTGCACCTTAGCCAGTTCCCTCGCTTACGCTCTGGCAAAACTTTATCGCAAAGCCAATACGATGACGGTTATTGGCGGGCCTCATGCGGAATCATTTCCAGTAGATTGTCTGCGTTTTTTTGATTTGGTTGTAAAAGACTGCAATAAATCTCTGATTGCCGATATTGTCGCTGGACAATTTGAACGAGGACAGTATATTTCTGCGCCTAAATCCTTTGAAGATTGTCCCAGCGTCGAAGAACGCATGCCAGAAATTTATAAAGCAAGTTTTTTCAGAAAAAAATGGCAGTTAATCCCAATAGCACCCATGTTGACCAGTATGGGTTGTCCCTACACCTGTAATTTTTGTACGGATTGGGATAATTCTTACCGCTTGCTTTCCACGGATCGCTTGGCTGCCGATCTAAAATACCTTTCCCAGCATCATCCCAATGTCGTCGTGGTTTTCCACGATCCTAATTTTGCCATCCAATTTGAACGCGTATTTCAAGTTATCGAATCCATTCCTTCCCAATCACGAGTGCGCTATGGCATGGAGTGCTCTCTGAGTATTCTGACTGAATCGAGACTAAAACGACTGAAAGACACTGGATGCGTTACTACCGTTCACGGCATTGAATCTTGGCAAGATTACTCAACAAAGGCAGGACTAAAGAACAAAGGCGGAATCCAAAAAGTCGATCGCGTTGCCGAGCATTTTCAAGAGATCTATGAATACGTTCCCTATATACAAGCGAATCTCATCTTTGGTCTGGATAGCGATCGCGGGGACGAACCAATTGCTCTGAGCAAACGATTTATGGAAAAAACCCCCTTTGCTTGGCCGGTGGTGAACATTCCGGTTCCGTTTGGAGGAACTCCCATGTTTGACCAGTATTTGGCCAACGATCGCATTCTCAAAGCCATGCCTTTTGCTTTTTACTATTTTCCCTATTTGGTCACCACTCTGAAAAATTATAGTCCCATCGCGTATTTTGAAAAACTGGTGGAACTTTCTCAATTCGCTTCTGCACCGGAAATGTTAAAAAAACGTTTCCGGAGTACATCGAATTGGAAAGTCAAAGTGGCTCATCAGCTACGAACCCTAGGAGAGAAGGAAAACGAAAAACGCTACAACGAGGTATTAACTCGACTGCGAACGGATTCCCATTTTCGCGCCTTTCACGAAGGAGAATCGAATACATTGCCAGACTTTTATCGCGCCCGATTTGATAAAATGTTAGGGCGCTATGCCGAATTACTCTCTCCCGCAGAACGTACCCCCTGTTTAGAGCAGCAAGCACCCCAAGTGGTTCAAAGAGTTGGGGCAGCTTAATGAAGAACTAAAGGGCTATCTGACCGATTGATAGCCCTGTAAAACGCCTTTGGGAGAGAAAACCATTTGCCACACTTGAGAATGCCTCGCACCGCAAGAACCACCAATGGAACAGAGGAAATACTTCCACTTGCGATAAAAATTCTCCCCGTATTTTTCCTTCAGTTTCGGCCAGTGGCGATCGAAGTTTTCCAGATAGGCCATAAAGGTCGGATGGTAATTCTTCCCGATATTTTGCAAGTCTTCTAACACAAATAGCTCTTCTGTTGATTGACCAATTTGAGCCATTGAGGGCAGGCATCCATTAGGAAAAATATACTTGACCGACCAATTTTCTCCATAAATATCTGTTTTCAGGCTGCCAATGGTATGCAGTAAAAATAAGCCATCATCTTTGAGACAACGCTTGGCCATTTCCATAAAAGTGCGGTAGTTCTTATAGCCAACGTGTTCAAACATACCAATGGAAGCAATGCGATCGAATTTCTCTCCCTCAAAGGTACGATAATCTTGCAATAAGAACTTAATCGGCAATCCCGCACACATTTCTTCACCCAGTTTAACCTGCTCTTTTGACACTGTTAAACCCACGCAAGAAACGCCATATTTTTCGGCGGCATATTTGATCAAACTCCCCCAACCGCAGCCAATATCTAAGAGCGTCATCCCCGGTTCGAGATGCAATTTACGGCACACTAAATCGAGTTTGGCTTCTTGTGCTTCATCTAAATTCTTGGCATCTTTCCAATAGGCACAAGTATAAGTCATGCGCTGATCCAGCATATATTGAAACAGATCGTTACCCAGATCGTAATGTTCTTCCCCGACCTGAAAACTCCTTGCCAAACTTTGTAAATTGGCAATTTTTGCGATCGCGGTTTCCCAGAAAGAACTGATATTGTTATGACCAACCTCTTCATGAATGTTACCTCTCAAGAGGCGAACAAAAAATTGGTCTAATTGAGGACAGTCCCACCACCCTTCCATATAAGCTTCTCCTAAGCCGAGGGATCCGTGAAACAGAACTCTTTGATAGAGTCTCTCATTATGAACCTGAATATCCCAAGGACGAGAGCCATTGATTTGAATATCAGCTTTTTCTAAGCGATCCTGAATGTATGTTTTGAGTTTGTCGTTGATTGTTTTTTCGAGCCAATTTAAAGGAGTCGGTTGAAAATTTGATACATCTGATTGCATAAGCGATCTCCAATTCTGTGAATATAGTGATTCGATAAATATTGGTCGATGTTAGCATTATCTCGATCGCCAAACCTCAATCTTTATTGTTTTTTCAATTTCAGGACATATAATAAGTATTTTTCCCCAACGGATGCTTTTATTGACTTAAATTAAAATAAACAAGACCGAGAACAAAGTGTACGATCGTTACGCCGATTAAATTATAGGTTCTCCGATAAACAAGACCAAAGATAATGCTCGCAATTAAAGTGACGATCATCGATTCAAATCCATAGTTTGCATGAACCAGACTGAATACTAAAGCAGTGAGAAATACAGATATATAACCATTACGATCGAGCAGAAATCTTTGTACTAGCGTTTGTATGATAGCTCGAAGAAACTCTTGAATATAACTATGGATCAGATAAAATAGCGATGTTAGTGGAAAAGACATCGTGAGGAATTTGTGTAATAATTGTTGATCGGGAATGATTGGATTCAATAAAAAACATAGACCAAAAATGAACGCAACTCCCAAACTACTGACAATTACTCCATCTAGGAAAGATTTTTTGAAATCTTTCCTGATATCTAGGACTTTCTTGAAAGGAACATTAACTTTGAGAAAAAGTAACACGCCAGGCAAAATACCAACAAGAACCATATAAATCCAGTTAAATAATGTTGTCGACGCAATACTTCGATTGGGAAAAATATCGGCGAATTCTTCGATCGCGATCGCTAAAAAAAAGCCAAAAACAAGTAAGAATAAAAAGTGACTCAAGCGATTGCGTTCTTCGAGTTCTTCAATTCGCTTTTGCAATGTCATGACATGGCGATCGCTTAAAGAACGAAGATGTTCGTTCACTTGACGGTTAATCGTCTGATTGAAAATATTCAGAATTTCCTGATAATTCGGGATGGTATCAATGACTCGTTGTTTGGATAAACGATAGGCAATAACTTCTGTTTCTGCTTTGACGGAACAACTTCTCGGAGCATCATCAATAAAAGACATTTCTCCCAAACTTTGCTCGGCTTCCATTTCTTTGAATTTTAGATTCTTTTTGGTATTGGGATCGATCTTGTAGAGTCCTACAGTTCCAGAGATTAAAAAATAAATTTCATCTTGTTCTTCTTCTTCTTGAAACAGAAATTCTTCGGGTTGATAAGTTTGTTTTTCACAAAGATTCTCCAGTTGCTCTAACTGAGATTGGCTAAAATTTTCTAACAGGTTGAATTGTTCGAGCATTGTGGTTAATAGGCTTTTTCAACAATTTTTCTCGTGCCGATTGTTTTACCGACCTAAATCAAAATATACCAAACCCAGTACAAAGTGTACTCTAGGAAAACGATATAAGTATAGAACCAAAAATGTAGTGCAGAATGGTGACACCAACTAGATTTCTAGTTCGCAAGTAAATTGCTCCTAATATAACCCCTCCAATGAATGTCCCGATAATTGTGAATAATCCCATAGGAGCGTGATTGATTCCGAAGAAAAATGCGGCTAGGAGAACTGAAAATATTCCTCGTTTGTCCGATAAAAACTCTTTGATAGATGTGAGCATGACTCCTCTGAAAACAAACTCTTGAACATAACTATGAGGCAAATAAATCCATTTCGCAATAGAAGTTATATCGACCACCGAGGCTAAAGGTTTCCAAAACAATGCTAAGAGTTGTCCATTGGGATAAATTAAATCGAGAATTCCAGCAATTCCCAGAATTCCTAAAACTCCAATAATACTTAAAATTACGCCATCTAACAGAGATTTTTTGAGACGCTTTTTCGTTACACCTAATTTCTTGAAAGGAATCTTAAATTTTTTGACAATCCAAAAACAAGGCCCTGCAAGAATCGCGAGTGCTATCAAACTAGCAAGCATTAGACTCATTAAATTGAATTGATAATTGGGAAAAACCTCACTTAATACGACCTGAGATAAAGACATTAAACCTGTATAAATTCCTGTAAATATGAAAAAAGAACCATAGTAATTTCGTTCTTCAAGTCGATGAATTTGTTTTTGCAAGCTAACAATATATCGATCGCTGAGGTAGCGCAAGCGATCGTTCACTTGACGCGCTACATTTTGGTTAAAACAATTGATAATTTCTCCAGCATCCGCGGCCTTTTTTAAGAGCCTGTCTTTGAATAAGACATAAACTTCTGTATCCTCCATCGCTTCAACAGAGCAACTTCTCGGCGAATCATCAATAAATGACATTTCCCCGAAACTATCGCCGACGGATTGTTCTTTAAATTTCAGATTGTTTCCGGTTTTCGGTTCTATTTTATAGAGAGCGACTTGGCCAGATATGAGAAAATAGATCTCGGTTGTTTCGTCGCCTTCTCTAATCAGAGATTCTCCTAGTTTATAGGTTTTTATCTCGCAGGATTCTTCGATTTCGGCTATCATTTTTGGACTCAAATTTTCCAGTAAACTAAAATTTTCTAGCATTTGCTTTCTTCTCCAACGGTAAATACAGCTCTTTTCCAGTAAGATAGAAATCCGGCAAAAACTCTATCTGCTTTTGCTCAGATCGAATCCAAGATTTCTGGAGCAATTCATCAAAAACCCCATGTACCAAGATAACGAATTGAAGAAAGCTCTGCACCTCCATGTGGGATGGCATGGAGCGAGAGTCTCGTTTCTGGTCAAACAATTTGAGGAGATAGTTGTTCTAAGCAAGGTCGGCGATCGGCTCGGGATAATAATTTTGCATAGCGACCCAATTTCTTTTCATAGATCTGATGATAAAATTCGGGTAACTTGGTCGATGTTCCTTCGTGAAATGCTCTGAATTGAGAATCCGAACGTAACAGGGCGAGAATCTTGTGATAGCCCTGACAGACATCGTGCTCGCTTTGATTGCGAACGATGTGTAAGGCTTTGATTTTACAATCTGAAGTGCTGCGAATTCGTCGCTTTAACAGTTCCCAAGAGAAGCCAAAGTCTACCATTTCAATCATTTTTTCAAAATAAGCGATGGGATCGTAATGTTTGAGGGTTGTCACCAGATAGGGTTTTATGTAAAACACAAAGGGCATTTCTTCAAGAATGCGCTTGTTCGCGAAGTATTGGTCAAACATGGGAGTCCCGCCAAAAGGTGCGGGAATGTTAATTACGGGCCAAGCAAAAGGCGCTTTCTCCATCAAGGACTTGGTTAAATTAACGGGTTCGTCTCCGGCATCGCTATCGAGAGCAAACATCATATTGAACTGGACATAGGTAACATTTTCATTGATTTGTTCCAGATGTTTGGCAACTCGATTAACTTTTTCACTACCAGATTTTCCTTTCGTTCCTGCTTTGACAGAATAATCTTGCCAAGATTCGATTCCGTGAAAAGAAACAACGCAGTTGGTTTCTTTAAGCCGTTTCATCCTCGATTCGGTCAGGACGCTCAAGGAACATTCCATAACGTAAGGCAGACGAGATTCGGGAGGAATGGCTTCGATGAGTTGAAATATGCGATCGAATTGAACGGCAAAGTTAGGTTCGTGAAAAAACATTAATAAATGAGGATAGTTTTTTCTTAAATACTCTAGGTCTACCGCAAATCTATCTGTTGATAAGAGACGATAAGGGTTGTCCCAATCCCGACAAAAATCACAGGTATAAGGACAACCCATACTTGTAATTATGGGAACTCCAGCCAACAAACCCGGCCAGTTCTTATGAAAAAAAGCAGAGGCTTTGATTTCTGGCATCCGCTCTTCTACAGTGGGACAATCGTCAAATGGCTTGGCCCGAGAAATGTATTGTCCCGACTCAAACTCTCCTTTGACAATATTGGCAATTAACTCGCGATCGCAATGCTTGAGAACGAGATCGAAAAACCGCAAACAATCGACTGGGAAAGATTCTGCATGGGCACCGCCGATAACCGTGCGGATTCCCTTTTGGCGGTAGATTTTGGCGAGGGCATAAGCAAGGGGACTTGCCGGAGTACAACAGGCAAAAAAGATAATGTCCAAATCCTGCGGGAGTAGCCTGGAAGGATTGCCCATTCCGTAATACGCTGCATAAAAAGTTTCGTAACCGAGCTGGCGACACCAAACCGAGATCGCTTGTGGAGTGACGCTTGCGTATTGTTTTGCCACCAGTAGATTGTACATCCAGCCCGTCAATGAATAACAGGGAAAATCAATAACTTCTAGGATTCCAACTCTCATCGCCTTATTCTTCATGATGTCCAAACCCTCGAAATTTTTACGATCTCAAAAACAATTGGTTAGACGTAGTTAAGCCCGCTAAAACCTGTTATGTCAAGATAAGATCCTGAATTGGTAACAAAGATATTGAATCGGTAACAAAGTTTTACATTGATTTTTGTTTATTAACAATTCACGCCGATCGCAAGGAAAAAACCCTCATCCAGTCGGATAAGAGTTGAAAAAAAAGATTTGGGAAAATTCGGAATAGATTTCCCTCGATCGCCTAAGACGCTCGAGTTTCATGCGCGTATGATAGTCCCGAAATGACTGATAATACTCGATATCGCTATAGAGATGACAGCGATCGGTAATTGTCTTCATCGGAAATAGCAAGAGATTATATAAAAAACATGGATGAGCAGCAATCAAGATATAAGTACATAGCCAAAAATGTAATGGATAATGGTAACGCCAGCTAGGTTTCTAGTCCGCAGGTAAATTGCTCCTAATACAACTCCTCCAATGAATGTAGCGAGAATTGCCCATAATCCCAAAGGTGCGTGATTGATTCCGAAGAAAAATGCGGCCAAGAGAACCGAAAATATTCCTCGTTTGTCCGATAAGAACTCTTTAATAGATATTAGCATGACTCCTCGGAAAACAAACTCTTGAGCGTAGCTATGCGGCCAATAAATCCATGCCGCAATAGAACTTAATTTGAGGGAGATTAAAGGTTTCAAAACCAATGCTAATACTTGTCCGTTGGGATCGATTAAATCGAGAACTCCAGCAATTCCCAGAATTCCTAAAAGTCCAATAAGACTAAATATTACGCCATCTAAAAGAGACTTTTTTATCCGTTTTTTCGTTACGCCTAATTTCTTGAAAGGAATCTTAAATTTTCTGACAATCCAAAAACAAGGCAATAAAAGAATCAAGAGTGCTATCACACTAGCAATCGTTAGATCGTATTGGTAATTAGAAAAAACACCATTTAATACAACCTGAGACAAAGACGTTAAACCTGTATAAACTCCTGTAAATATGAACAAAAAACCATAGTAGTTTCGTTCTTCAAGTTGATGAATTTGTTTTTGCAAGCTAACGATGTAGCGATCGCTCAGATAGCGCAAGCGATCGTTCACTTGACGCGCTACATTTTGGTTAAAGCAACTGATAATTTCTCGAGCATCTTTAGCATTTTTTAAGAGCTTTTCTTTGGATAAGACATAAACTTCTGCATCCTCTACCGCTTCAACAGAGCAACTTCTCGGCGAATCATCAATAAATGACATTTCCCCGAAACTATCGCCGACGGATTGTTCTTTAAATTTCAGATTGTTTCCGGTTTTCGGTTCTATTTTATAGAGAGCAACGTGGCCAGATATGAGAAAATATATCTCGGTGGTCTCGTCGCCTTCTCTAATCAGAGATTCTCCTTGTTTATAGGTTTTTAGTTCGCAGGACTCTTCGATTTCTGCTATCATTTCTGGACTCAAATTTTCCAGTAAACTAAAATTTTTTAGCATTAACTTTTATCTCCAACGGTAAATACAGCTCTTTTCCAGTAAGATAGCGGTCCTGCGAGAACTCTATCCGCTTTTGTCCAAATCGAATCCAAGGTTTCTGGATAGACATGAAACCAGTGCAACCATTGCATAAAAATCTTTTGACCCAGCCATCCCAATCCTTGCAAATCGCCAAAGTCAACAATATATAATTTACCCTGCGATCCTAATGCCCGCAAGCAATTTTCAATGGTTTTTTCCTTTTGGGAAATCATGGAGAGAGAATAGGAAATAAAGATCGCATCGGGTTTCTCTTGAAAAATTCCCGTGAGATCTGCATCTTCTGCGAATTCATTTTTGATGACAATCCAAGGATATTTTTTTTGTGCGTATTCTCTCATAAAGTCACAGGGTTCCACTGCACCAAACATCGCATTGGGCAGTTTTCTGTGCAGGATAGAAAGATTTCTCCCGGTTCCACAGCCAATTTCCAGAATGATTTTGGGATTCTGTCGGACAATTTCTGACAGCAGTGCATCGCGACCTAATAAATAGTATTTTCGGGTTAGATCGTAGAACTGATATACTTTTGAGTAATAGTTATTTAAAAAATTAATATGTTCTTGTTTGTCGAGGGGCATTTTTCTCCGTTTATTTGATGACTTGATAGAAATTGACGCGATTATACAAACAGGAACGATCTTCACGAGAAGCGCGATCGGAAATATCTTGCAATAAACTAAATTGATCTTGCAAATTAAATCGTTCGATAAAATCGATATCTTCTACACTGCGAATTAACACGATCGCGCCTGCCGTTACTTTCTGATATAACAACTTCATTATATCGTTCTTTTGCCGATCGTTCATCCAATCTAAGATATCCGAAAGATTCACATAGCTCCAATAGTCTGCCGGGCGATCGCTTAAAACTTTTTCTATCTTTCCATGATGAAATGCAATCTCTGTCTCGCTGAGAAGACTTTTTGCATAAAAATCCCTTCTTAAATAAGGGGGGATTGCCAGATTATCTTGATGATTAAATTCCCTCAAAAATGATTGCCAAACAAACCAATTTCTGGTGAAATCCGTTCTGGCTACTTTTTGGATATAGATGATGACATAATCATAAAAAGAAAGGTTGGCCGTTCGTTCAATTTTTGCTTTTTGCTGGAAGTTAATTCCCATACATAATAGCATCAATGGAGAACGAATAAACCATTCGAGCGCGGGATAGCTCATTTGTTTTGCCACAGCATTTTTCACGCTTTCTACTCGTTTCTCCTCGGGTAAATTCGTCACAAATTCCAACCATTCTTTGGGATCTCTACTAATTCCTCCGAACATGAGTCTCAGCATTTGAGTTGTCAAGCCACTCTCATACAAACCCTTGAGAAATAAATCGTACTTCTTTTGCCAATAATTTTTAATACAATGAGGAAGACAATCATCCTGAAGCATCGAGAAAACCATTTCTCTAGCGCGATCGCTCTTGCCATATCCGAATAATTGATAAAAATCATCATAGCTTAAATAACGCGGCGCTAGCATTTTAATTGCCGATAAGGAAAGATGGGATAAATTACTGTCTACCACATCGATCGACTGAGGATGATAAGACAACAAAGCTGCCACCCCGCAACCCGCTCCCGCAATTGTCAACACCTTTGACTCTTTTTCTAGGTTCATATATTTGCAATCCGTTTCTGAGTCTTCAAATAAGATATTATAGACAAATACGTTAGAAAATATCTTCCCAAACGCTGAATTGAAAACTGACATATAATGGGTATCTCCTGTAGATTCATTGGCGCGGAAAATTGTCAAGATTTGGCAATTTTCCCATCATCTCATCCTCAGATATCGAGGCAAACAAGTCAAGCTCAATCAAACAATTTGAGGGGATAGTTGTTCTAAGCAGGGTCGGCGATCCTCTCGAGACAATAATCCTGCATAGTGACCCAGCCGCTTTTCATAGGCTTGATGATAAAATTCAGGTAAGCGGGTTGATTTTCCTTCATGAAACGCCAGAAATTGAGAATCCGATCGCAACATTGTTAGGATCTCTCGATAGCGCTTATTGAACTCCCGCTCGCTCTGATTGCGAGCGATGTGTACGGTTTTAATTCTCCAATTTGATGTACTTTGAATTCGTCGCTTTAACATTTTATGGGAGAAAGCAAAGTCTGACATTTCGACCATTTTCTCATAATAAGTGACGGGATCGTAATTTTTCAGGGTTGTCACCAGATAGGGCATATAATAAAAAGTAAAGGGCATTTCCCCGAGAATGCGCTGGTTGGCGAAGTATTGGTCAAACATAGGCGTTCCCCCAAAAGGCACGGGAATGTTAACCACCGGCCAAGCAAAAGGCGTTTGCTCCATAAAGTGTTTGGTTAGCGTAATGGGGTCTTCTCCTCCATCGCTATCGAGACCGAATATCATGTTGGCTTGAATATAGGGGACGTATTCATTGATTTGTTTGAGGTGTTTGACAACCCCATTCACTTTTTCCATTCCTCCTTTTCCTTTCATTCCCGCTTTAACAGAATAATTTTGCCAAGATTCAATACCATGAATCGCAACAACGCATTTAGTTTCTTTGAGCCGTTTCATTCTTGACTCAGTCAGGATACTTAAGGAACATTCCATCAGATAAGGAATGCGCGATTCGGATGGAATGGTTTCAATAACTTGAAACACCCGTTCAAATTGAACGGCAAAGTTTGGCTCGTGAAAACCCATCAATAAACGAGGGTGATTTTTCACTAAATACTGTAGGTCGGTCGCAAATCGATCGGTTGATAAAAGACGATACGGGTTGTCCCAATCCGTACAGAAATCGCAAGTATAAGGACACCCCATACTGGTGATAACGGGAACGAAAGCAAATAGACCCGGCCAGTTTTTCCGGAAAAAAATCGACGATTTGATTTCCGGCATTCGCTCCTCTACCGTAGGGCATTCGTCAAATGGTTTTGCTCTGGAAATATATTGCCCGGGCGCAAAATTTCCTTTGACAATATCAGCAATTAACTCGCGATCGCAATCCTTGACGACTATATCAAAAAATCGCAGGCAATCGACAGGGAAAGATTCTGCATGAGGCCCGCCAATAACCGTGCGGGTTCCCCTTTGACGATAGAGTTTGGCTAGGGCATAAACGAAGGAACTCGCTGGAGTACAACAAGAAAAGAAGATAATATCTAAATCCTGCGGAAGGAACTCGGACGCATTACCCATGCCATAATAAGTTGCATAAAAGGTATCGTGACCGAGTTGGCGACACCAAACGGAAATGGCTTGTGGGGTAATGGCTGCATATTGTCGGGTTACCAGCAGATTATAAATTTTACCGGTCAAGGAATTACAGGGCAAATCGATAACTTCTAGAATACCAACTCTCATTTGATTGCGCTCCAGCGATTGGATTATATCGATATAGAAAAGTCAAATCAAACCTTTCTAAACTTCATGAGTGAATTTTCAATTTTGCTTACTAAACCAATAGGATAACCTGGTTCTAGATATAAACGATCGGGAATTTTAGCTTTGATTTCTTCATGTAACTGGGGCAGTTCGCTCCAATGGCGACCGCATTGAAAATGGTGGGCTGTATGATAGCCCAAATTGCAAGTTACGAAGTTATACCAGCGATCGGTAATATTGTAGGTCGCTTTATAGGGATCTCGTTCATCCAAACCAGCATGATGATAGTAAGTATAATAAGCACTCATAAATAACAATAGGGTCATTGGTATGATGAAAATGACTAACGTTCTCACCCAATTTATCCAAGCCAGTAAACCCAAGACAAAAGCCGTAAGTATCATATTTTGGATGAGCTTATTACGAGAGCTAGGGTGACGTTTGCCAACTGCAAATGCAGTGGGGTAAGCCATAATTGCCACCTTGAAACCATATTCCCAAGAGGACATTACTCTCCCGCTTTTCGTCTTCCAGGCAGATTCATCCTTGGATTGATCTAAATAGTTAATGTGGTGGCCGAGAGTATGGTGTAGAACCCATGCTTCTCCCACAACTCCTGTATGTAACCCCATGATTAATTCAATCAGACGGTTAGCCCAAGGAACGGTAAAAAATGAACAGTGTTGATGATTATGATTCCAATTACATATCCAGCCTTTGACATAAAGACTGAAAATTGCCCACACTAGGGGAATGACCATTGAAGGGCTCAACAGAAAAACGACCAAATCAATTCCGAAAATTAACAGGATAATTGCGATGGGGTAGTAATCAATTTTTTTTCTAACAAGCATTTTCTACAATCGATTAAAAAGATTTGGGAAAATTATTAATAGATTTTTCTTCAAACAATTTGAGGGGATAACTGTTCTAAACAGGGTCGGCGATCGACTCGAGATAATAATTGTGCATAGCGCCCCAATCGCTTTTCATAGGTTTGATGATAAAATTCGGGTAACTGGGTCGATTCTCCTTCGTGAAACGCTCTGAATTGAGAATCCGAACGTAACATGGCGAGAATCTCGCCATAGCACTTACTGAATTCCTTTTCACTTTGATTGCGAACAATGTGTAAGGCTTTGATTTTACAATTTGAAGTGCTGCGAATTCGTCGCTTTAACATTTCCCCAGAGAAGGCAAAGTCTGCCATTTCAATCATTTTTTCAAAATAAGCGATCGGATCGTAATGTTTGAGAGTTGTCACCAGGTAGGGTTTCAAATAAAATGCAAACGGCATTTCTTCGAGAATTCGCCGATTGGCAAAATATTGGTCAAACATGGGCGTTCCACCAAAGGGAGTAGGAATGTTAATGACCGGCCAAGCAAAAGGCGTTTCTTCCATCAAATGCTTGGTTAAATTAACGGGTTCTTCTCCAACATCGCTATCGAGAGCAAACATCATTTGGAATTGGACATAGCCAACATTTTCGCTAACTTTTTTCAGATGTTTGGCAACTCTATTCACTTTTTCACTGCCGGATTTTCCTTTCGTTCCCGCTTTGAGGGAATAATCTTGCCAAGATTCAATGCCGTGAAAAGAAACAACGCAATTTGTTTCTTTGAGTCGCTTCATTCTCGATTCGGTTAGAACGCTCAAAGAACATTCCATCACATAGGGCATTCGCAACTCGGGGGGAATGGCTTCGAGAAGTTTAAAGATGCGCTCGAATTGAACGGCAAAGTTGGGTTCGTGAAACATCATTAAGAGATGGGGATAGTTTTTTCTTAAATACTGTAGGTCGGCTGCAAATCTATCGGTTGATAGGAGACGATAAGGGTTGTCCCAATCTCTGCAAAAATCACAGGTATAAGGACAACCCATACTCGTAATAATTGGGACTCCTGCCAACCAACCCGGCCAGTTTTTATGAAAAAAAGCAGAGGCGGTAATTTCGGGCATTCGCTCCTCTACTGTGGGACAATCGTCAAATGGCTTGGCCCGAGAAATGTATTGTCCCGACCCAAACTCTCCTTTGACAATATCGGCGATTAACTCGCGATCGCAATGCTTGAGGACGAGATCGAAAAACCGCAAACAATCGACTGGGAAAGATTCGGCATGGGCACCACCAATAACCGTGCGCGTCCCCTTTTGACGATAGATTTTGGCGAGGGCATAAGCAAGGGGACTTCCCAGCGTACAACAGGAAAAAAAGATAATATCCAAATCCTGCGGGATTAATCGGGAAGGATCGCCAACCCCATAATACGTTGCATAAAAAGTTTCGTGACCGAGCTGGCGACACCAAACCGAGATCGCTTGCGGCGTGATACTCGCGTATTGTTTGCTCACCAGTAGATTGTACATCCTGCTCGCGAAGGAATAACAGGGTAAATCGATAACTTCTAGGATTCCAACTCTCATCGCGTTCCTTGTCATAGCGTTCAAATCCTTGAATTTTTACGATCTCAAAAACAATTGGTTTAGACGTAGTTAAGCCCGCTAAAATCTGTTATGTCAAGATAAGATCCTGAATTGGTAACAAAGATATTGAATCGGTAACAAAGTTTTACATTTATTTTTGTTTATTAACAATTCACGCCGATCGCAAGGAAAAAACCCTCATCCAATCGGATAAGGGTTGAAAAAAAGATTTGAGAAAATTCGGAATAGATTTCCCGCGATCGCCTAAGACGAGCGCTCGAGTTTCATGCGGGTATAATAATCCCGAAAAGATTGGTAATATTCGATCTCGCTATACAAGTGACAGCGATCGGTAATGGTTTTCATCAACTGCCAAGAAAATCGGCTTTCTTTACAATATTGACCCCAATTCTCCTTGATACTTTCATGAGCCGCACGCAAGTTATACGAAGGGATCGCCGTAGAGAGATGATGAGGAATGTGAACGTTAATATGATGACAAAGGAATTCTATCCATGCCGGATACTCGCAATGAACGGTTCCCTCTAACTGCGCCCGTGCTTCGTGCCAATCTTCATTGAGGGTAAAAGGAATATCGGGATCCGTATGATGGACGATGGTAAAGGTACTCATCCAAAAATGATATCCCAACCAAGGAACGAGCCAGAACTTCACAAAACCCCACCATCCCGTTGTAATAACTAAAGTCGGGAAAGCGATCGCGGCACCGGCGAGTACCACCAAAACCGAGAAACGCACTTGTTGGCGCTGTTTGCCCTCAAACCGCCACCAACTCAAGTGCATAGCCGACCAGTGAACGATGGAAGCCAACCACCACAGCCGTCCCCGCATGGCTTGATAGCCCCATTTCAACGGACGGGGGAGACTCTCGTAAAAGTCGGGTTTAAACGGATTCCACGTATTATCCACATCAATATTATTGGTATGCTTGTGATGATGGTTGTGGAGAATGCGCCAACTGTGAAAGGGATAAATGAGAGGAAGAAAAGCGAGATGTCCCACTAAATCGTTAACCCATTTACGCTTGGCAAAAGAGCGGTGTCCGCTATCATGACCGATGACAAACCAACCTGTGATCGCCGTTCCCGTGAAAATCCACGCGATGGGCAGAAGATACCACGGCGCGATCGCAATGGCAACATACCCGATCGCAACGGAGACGATACTAATCGTGACTTGCAACCATGCCTTGCGCCGATCTTGTTGAAAAACTTCTTTCGGTAACGTTTTTAAAATGTCTCGCAAGCGTAAATCTGTAATCTTTGGCGAAGTTTGCGATCGCTCCGAGGGAATTTGTGTTGCTGTCATATTCTAAAGGGTTTTGCAGTTGATAATAAAAATCTCTGGATTTGAAAAATCTACAAAATTTTAGAGCGATCGCACCCGATCGCTCTGACGACTGTTCTTGCGGTCAGAAATTTTATCTTTTATATCATATTTCTTGACACTTTGGAAACCATCCCAATCCATTTCTCTCATCTCATTCAGCCAAAATTTTGCATCTATAAATCCGTTAATTTGTCAACGATCGAACGGATTTTTTTATAGGAGGAACGGTTCTAGATAACTTTGAGTTACCTGCGATCCCCACGCGATCGCGCCAAGACCCGTCCCAATTTTCGTTAAGATATTCTGGAGAAAACTCAAGGGAGAAGGCAACTCATGGCAAGAACGGAATCGACAATGTTACCCCTAGGAACAACAGCCCCCGATTTTCATCTGAAGGACGCGGTTTCCGGACAATCTCTCTCTCTCGCCACCTTTGCGGACAAAAAAGCACTCTTGGTCATGTTTATTTGTCGGCACTGTCCGTTTGTCAAGCACGTACAAAGCGAATTGGCCAAGATTGGCAAAGATTACGCCGATCGCGACTTGGGGATTCTTGCGATTAGCGCTAATGACGCGGAAAATTATCCCGAAGATGCCCCCGAGAAGCTGCAACTCATGGCCAAAGAACTTGACTTTAAATTTCCTTTCGGGTATGACGAAAGCCAAGAAGTGGCGAAGGCTTATACGGCAGCCTGCACTCCAGATTTTTTTCTCTTCGATGGCGATCGCGCCTTGGTGTATCGCGGACAACTCGACGATAGCCGTCCGGGAAACTCCCTTCCCGTTAATGGCAAAGACTTGCGTGGGGCGATCGAGGCCGTATTGAGCGATCGCACCGTCAGTAGCACGCAAAAACCCAGTATCGGCTGCAATATCAAATGGAAAGCCGGAAATGCTCCGGCATATTACGGTTGACTTTAGCAAAATCAGGGAAAAATAAAGGGTGTAATATCGAGATCCTTCCATGCCAGTCAAGATTGTTTTAAGGGTGCTTGAGGGGGCTCTCAAAGGACAAGAATTCATTTTCGATCGACGCACGACTTGTTTGATCGGTCGTTCCTTTGAGTGTCAGATTCAACTCTCCAGCCAAGACGAACTCAATACCATCTCCCGCTATCATTGCTTGCTGGATATCGATCCGCCAGAAATCCGCGTGCAAGATTTCGGCAGTTTGAATGGGACTTACGTCAACGGTCAAAAAATCGGCCAGCGTCCCGATCGCGTTCGAAAGGCTGGGAGACTCGTTCATTTACCCGAGTACGAATTGCGCGACGGGGACGAAATTGGCATCGGGGATAGCCTGTTAGGGGTTAACATTGACGTGAGTCCCCTTGGAGATTCTCAGGATTTAAGCGGGGATTCTCTCGGTCGTCGCGTGCTTCCCCCTCAAGATGAAACCCGCATGCTTCTGGGAGGATACGGCAATCTCAAACTCATCGAGCAAAATGAGTTTAATAAAGTTTATTTGGCTTTCGATCGCGCCAATGGCGATTGGGTCATTCTCAAAACCCTTCACCCCAAAACCCTCAAAAGAAGAGCGATCGCGGCTTTTCTGGAGGCGATGGAACAGATCAAAACCCTCGAGCATCCCAATATCGTGCGCTTGCGCAATTACGGCTATCACGACGGACGCTTCTTTTTTATCTGGAACTATGGGGAAGAGGGAAACGTGACCCAATTAATCGAGAAACGGGGAGGACGTTTATCGGTGGAGGAAGCGATTCCCATTATTCTCGACGTGCTCGAGGGGCTCGACTACGCTCATTATGCTACCGTTCCTCAAGGGACGATGGGGGACGATCTCGCGATGGGGGTGGTGCATGGAGATATCAAGCCGGGTAATATTTTACTGGGTCGAGATTCTCGCTCTCTCACAGGCAAACTGGGGGATTTTGGCTTGCTGAGGGCGTTCGATCGCGCCGGGTTGAGCGAGAAAACCTTCAATAAGCGAGATGCTTCGATGTTAGGTTTTCTGCCGCGACAGCAGCTCATTGATTTTAATTATGCCCAACCCGATGCGGATATCTGGTCTGTGGCAGCAACATTATACGCCATGCTCGCGGGCAAATATCCGCGCCGTTTCGGGAAAAAAGACCCCTTATTGGTCGTCCTGCGAAGCAATGCCATCCCCATTCGCCAGCGAGAACCTTCTCTTCCCAAACCCCTTGCCGAAGCGATCGATTTAGCCCTACAAGACCAACCCACCATTTATTTTAAAACCGCCAAAGAGTTTCGCCAAGCTCTCGAAGAAGCCGTCTAAATTTGTTATTGGTTATTCGTTGTTGGTTATTGGGTTCCAAACAACAAATAACAAATAACAAATAACAAATTACACTATTGCAATACATTCAATTTCAACCAGTACGCCTTTGGGCAAGCGAGACACTTCTACGGTGGCGCGAGCGGGGGCTGTTTCTTCGTTAAAATACTCGCCATAGATTTGATTCATGACGGCAAAATCTTCTAAATTGGTTAAAAATATTGAAGTTTTGACAACATTTTCTAAACTCGCTCCGGCAGCTTCGAGAATTGCTCCCATAGTGTTCATGACTTGGTGTGTTTGTTGGCGGATATCTCCCGAAC
>JBFRWJ010000358.1:0-4879 GCA_051439525.1 Spirulina sp.
GGGTCTTGTTGCTTCTGGGGATATTTGGGGTGAAAAAGGGACTGCCGATGGCAATATCCTCGTGTCTGCTCATGGTCATTTAACTCTGAATGACCGTTGGAGTACGACGACGCAATGGGAGGATGCAGGGAATATAACGCTCCTCGCCCGAGGCAATATTGAGGTTGAAGATTTGACCGCGAGCTCATCGGGAGAAGGCAATGGGGGCGAGATCTCGATTGTCAGCCAATGGGGAAGGATTTTGACCCAAAACATTGATACGACGGTGGAAGACGGTTTCGGTGGAGATGTGGCGATCGCGGCAGACGGATCGATCGCGACGGAAAATATTATCACTTCCTCCTCACTCGGGGAAAGCGGTGGCGCGATCTGGCTATTTAGCGCCGACGGCAGCATCAATACTGAAGTTCTTGACTCTTCTGCCGATGAGGGCAATGGTGGAGATATTAGCTTGCGATCGCCCGGTAATATTGCCATTGCCTATCTCAATGCTGAGGGTTTGGATTTTGGCGGCTTGGCTCATATCTCCACCGATTCTTATTTCCGCGCAACAGGGTCTTTTCTCTCCCAAAACCATCTCTCTGCCAGTATCTCGACTGCCGGTCACCTTGGGGGAGGCTCGATTTCTATCTATCATGGTGGTGGAGAGTGGACTCCCTTTGAAGTGGGCAGTGCTGAGGTTAATGGCACCCAAGGCGCAATTACAACCGGAGAATATTCGCTTTTACCTTACGAAGTGTTTGACTCCGATTTTCAAGACGGAGATATTTTGATTAGTACCAACGATCCTTTTTTAGACGATCCTTCCCTCGGCGATCCTTTCCACGATATGGAGTTCGACCCCGAAGAAGAGAATACAGATCTAGAATTTGAAGAAAATTTATCCGAGGAATTTGACTTTTTCTTAGAAAACGCCGAACTCCCTCAAGAAGAGCTGGCTCGAGAAATTGAAGACAATATCGAAGAACACTTCACCGAAGAATTTGCCACCCATTTAGGAGTGAGCGAGGTTGCGAATACCACCCCCGAACAAGCACAACAAACCCTCAGAGATATCGAACGATTGACAGGCATTAAACCCGCTCTGGTCTATGCTGTCTTTACTGCCGACGAACCTGCCGAAAATCCCCTCAAAAGTTCCCGTAAAGATGATGGCAAACTCCTCTGGCAGTCCCCTCAAAATACCAATGCCAACCACCAGAATTTCTTGCCGAAGCATCAGACCCGACGGGAAACCGATCGCTTAGAATTAGTCGTGGTGACCGCAGAAGGGGGCGTGACCCGCAAACCCCTCCCGGCAACCCGAGAGCACGTTCTCAAAGTTGCGAACGAATATCGTCGCAGCGTGACGAATTTACGCCGTCCCGGTGCTTATTTGCGACCCGCCCGAGAACTTTATCAACTGCTGATCGCGCCTTTAGAAACGCACCTACAGGCACAAGGCATTAATAATCTTTCTTTTATTATGGATGCGGGATTGAGAGGAATGCCCCTTGCTGCCCTGCACGACGGGGAACAATTCGCGATCGAAAAGTACAGTTTGGGCATGATGCCCAGTTTGAGTTTAACGGATACGAACTATCGCGATCTCCGCGATCGCCAGATTCTGGCCATGGGTGCGGAAACTTTTAGCGATCAAAGCGATCTCCCGGCGGTTCCCGTCGAACTTTCTCTGATTACCGAAACCTTATGGTCGGGAAAATCCTATCTCAATGAAGAGTTTACTCTAGATAACTTCCATGCAGCCCGACAGCAGGGAGATTACAATATCCTTCATTTGGCAACTCATGGCGAGTTTAAATCCGGCGCACCGAGCAATTCCTACATTCAATTTTGGGACAGAAAATTACATTTGGATCGCTTGCAGGAGTTAAAACTCAATAATCCCCAGATCGATTTATTGGTTTTGAGTGCCTGTCGGACTGCTTTAGGAGACGAACAAGCCGAATTGGGCTTTTCGGGGTTGGCTGTCATGGCGGGGGTTAAAAGTGCGTTGGGCAGCCTTTGGTATGTGGATGATGAAGGCACCTTAGCATTTATGTCCCAATTTTACGATCGCTTGCAAACCGAGACCACCAAAGCCGAAGCCTTGCGTCAGGCACAACTTGCCATGTTGCGGGGCAATCTCCAAGTTGAAGGCGGCAAGTTAATCACGCCCCGTGGAGGGGTCGAACTCCCCCCAGAATTAGCCAAAATCGGCGTTCGCAATCTCGCCCATCCCTACTATTGGGGGGCATTTACCTTAATTGGCAATCCTTGGTAAACTCAATTGAAAATTCAACAGGTTGGTTGGATATGCTGAATGCAATTGCTGCATCCCCCAACCTCAGAATTCAAAAAAGCGATCGCTTTTTTAGATATAGCACTACGCGAATGCGTCAAGGTCAGATCGACTTGTCAAGTTTTGTCACTAAATGATTTTTCAGTAACCTACGCAGTGTAAACTATGATTTCAGATAAAAAGTACGTACCCTCAATGGTTTAAATGTCCGATTTAACCCAAATCGCGGGACTGCAAGAGTTATGGGAGAAAACTCGAGGCGATCCTAAAGTCGTTGTTGCCATTTTAGATGGAGTCGTCGATCGAACCCATCCTTGTCTTCAGGAAACACTTTTGACAGAACTCCCCAGTTTAGTCAATGATGAAGTAACTCCTCAGAGGCAAGTGTCCCTACACGGTACTCATGTGACCAGTATTATTTTGGGCAGGCACGATTCTCCCGTCAAGGGAATTGCTCCCCAATGCCAAGGGATTAGTATTCCCGTTTTTTCCGAAGATCGCCACCGACATCTATCCCAACTCGATCTCGCCCGAGCGATCGAGCAAGCGGTTAATGCTGGAGCGCATATTATTAACATTAGTGGAGGGCAATTAACAGATTATGGCGAAGCGGAAGATTGGCTGACGAAAGCGGTACGGCTTTGTCAAGAAAATAATGTTCTTATCGTTGCGGCAGCAGGAAATGATAGCTGCGATTGCTTGCACGTTCCGGCAGCAATTCCCACAGTTCTTGCAGTCGGCGCGATCGACGAAGGAGGAAAACCTTTGGATTTTAGCAATTGGGGTTCGACTTACCAAGAGCAAGGCTTACTTGCCCTTGGCGATAAAATCCTAGGTGCTAAACCCGGAGGGGGAAAGATTCGCTTAAGCGGCACCAGTTTTGCCACTCCGATCGCGACTGGAGTAGCAGCATTGTTCGCAAGTTTGCAAAAACAGCGCGGGGAAGCGATCGATCCTCAAAAAATTCGCACGGCTTTATTAGAGACTGCTTTACCTTGCAATGTGAGTCAAAGCGACGATCTCCGTCGTTGTTTGGCGGGCCAGCTCAACATTTTCAGTGCTTTTACGTATTTAACCGGAGAAATTATGTCTGAAGAACAATCCTCTATCGAAGCAGCCGGGTGTGAGTGTCAAGAAACTCCCGAAATGAGTTCCCCAACAGCAGCCAGTGAAGAACCGAAAATTCATTTAGCTTCTGATTCCGCACCCACTTCTGAGGGAATTGCGGCTGCAGCCAGTTCAGAAAATGTTCCCACCCTTGAAAGTTCTGCGATCGCTGGAGCAGCACCTTCATCAACTCATTCAACCAATCGCGATCGTACTCCTATGTTTAATAATAACGCTAACGCTATTACTCCCAGTCAACCTGCCGCAGCCAGTAGCGGTTTAATTTATGCGATCGGAACCCTCGGTTACGATTTTGGCACGGAAGCCCGTCGAGACTCATTCAAACAGTTGATGCCTCCCGCAACCATTAATAACGTAGAAATTCCTGCCAATCCCTACGATGCTCGCCAAATGGTAGACTATTTGGCGGCAAATCTCTCGGAAGCCAAGTCTTTAATCTGGACTCTCAATATGGAGCTCACGCCAATTTATGCTCTCGAACCAGAGGGATCTTTTGCACGAGATGTTTATGCTGCATTCCAAGAATTGTTGTCTGGAGAGGTTGAAGCGGAAGATGCTGAAGAGTACATCGAACGAGTCAGTATTCCGGGACGTTTAACGGGACGAACGGTTAAACTCTTTTCCGGACAAGTCGTCCCTGTCATTGAGCCTCAGAGTCCCCGAGGGATCTATGGTTGGAAGGTCAATACTTTAGTCGGCTCTGCACTTGATGCAGTTCGCCTCGAACAAGCCGATGCACAGGAAGAACAAATGCGACGCAGCCTTCGCAGTTTCCTGAACCGCGTCTATTACGATTTGCGGAATTTAGGGCAAACATCTCAAGATCGAGCTCTCAATTTTGCGGCGACCAATGCGTTCCAAGCCGCTCAAGCATTTGCGGATGCCGTGGCTGCAGGAATGGAACTCGATAGTATTGTGGTGCAACGCAGTCCCTTCTGTCGGATCGATAGCGATTGTTGGGATGTACAGTTGAAGTTCTTCGATCCGGAAAATAGTCGCCGAGCGAAGCGAGTTTATCGCTTTACCATTGATGTTAGCGATTTAATTCCAGTGACGTTGGGTGAGGTTCGTTCTTGGTCTTCTGCTTATTAAAATCCATCGTGAATTCTCGTTTCTTGTCCCGAACAAGGAACGAGACATAATGGGTTTTATTTTTGCCTTTTGTTTTTGTACTTTGGATGTCGATCGGAGAATTTATTGTCCCTCAATTGCCTCCAAAATCAATTCTTGCTAGGAATTTTCTTCCTACAGTATTTGTTACTATTTGGGATAGATAAACAATGATTTCTAAAGATAGAATACTCATCAATCGTCATCTTAACTCATACTATATTGCCAATCATAAGAACCTTTTTGATGCTGACGATTTTTTATATCCACTTCCTATTTATGAGGATTTTGTCCGACAAACAGTAGACTGGGGACTGGAATGTTCTTGCAAAATTCAAGGAGAAAAGTTATATACTACTC
>JBFRWJ010000359.1:0-3589 GCA_051439525.1 Spirulina sp.
GTTCAAACACAATCTTTACGGGTTGTCCGGGGGTCAAATGGTAGCGCATCCCTCGCGGACTCTGTTTTTCCTGGTAACGACGCAGGATAAAGCAGATATTGTAAACATCCATCGGTTGCAATTCAAACCGCGTCGCTGGGAGGGACATGGCGGAACTCACTTGCAAAAATCCTCTCACCCAACTATCAGGTAAATCAATCTTCACTTCTTTGTAAGTGTCTTCATGGGTGGTTTGTACCTCAAACCCCGAGGGATCGACTTGAAATAAAGTATTCTTATAACTGCGGATTTTTTGAAATTCGTTGTAGAGATCGGCAGAATAGTCAATATTGGTGGTTCCGCAAGCAAATTCGTTAATGTTTTTAAAAACCTCGTAACTGGCTCCCAAGCGACCGTAACTCGACTCATCCTGAGAAAAACACTCGAAAAACACCTCATCGGGATGAACGGTAATCACCGGATCGAGAACGAACCACATATCATAATCTCGCTTATAGAGATAGTTATAGTATTCTCGCTGTGCCTTATAAAATCCCGTCCAGCGATCGCTGCGGCGTTGATAGAGGTCTTTCAGTTCATTATTTAAGGTTTCCATTTTTTGCCGCACTTCCGATCGCTGTGCGGCAATTAACTGCCAGTCTAAATCATCTTGCTGCGATCGCCATGCTTGATATTCCGTGCGATCTTTGGGTTTGAAGCGCAAATCCGACACCACTACAGCGTGTAAAGCACTTATCGCCTCGCGAAAAGCGATATTTTTTCGCAATTCCCCCACAAAATAAGTCGGTTGACGCTTCACATCGGGAGAAAAGGACATTTGCGTATGCTTCCCACTCTCCCTAACTGCGGTGCTGCCGTTGTAAGAATAATTGAATTCCATCGCGATCGGTTGGGATTAAGAGCGACTTTTTCATTATATCCTACATTTGTACTGGTCGAACAGAAGGAATTTTGAAAGGATGAAGGATGAAGGATGAAGGATGAAATTTTTCCCTCTTCCCCAAACTGGTGACTGGTAACTGGTAACTGGTGACTGACTTCTCCCGTCCTTAACTCATACGCGACTCGGCCAAATCTCGAATGAGGGGAGTTTTGGAACGAATGTACCGACCCCAAAATGTTTCTTCTTCCCGACTAAACGGATGCTTGTTCCCCAATTGTTGCACGAGCCTTGTAACCAA
Organism: Spirulina sp.; assembly: GCA_051439525.1. GTDB lineage: Bacteria > Cyanobacteriota > Cyanobacteriia > Cyanobacteriales > Spirulinaceae > CCY15215. The sequence goes on from JBFRWJ010000359.1 coordinate 1,182, forward strand.
TTCTGTATCGCTCAGGTTGAGAAGCGTTGTTGCTTGAGTTTGTTCGACTGAAACCCAGAATTGACGCAATATCGAAGCATTCATCGCTCTATTCCTCTTAATCGAGTTCGATGGAAATCTAAAGGAAATATTAAGGCACTTGGCAGCGTTTGACCGAACTTGCAACAAATCTAAAGAAAACATTAAGAAACTGTGTAAAAGCAACACAAAAGTTTACATTCAACTCAATAGATAAAAGCTGCTAGCCAATCTTTTTATACAAGGCTAGCTTATAACAGACGCACAATGCACTCAAAAATCATGATTTTTGAGTGCATTTGTTCTTATTTGGCGCTTATATCTCTTTAAAGAAGATCGGAAACTTCGGGGGCAAAACTTTCTCTTTTGGTAAAATGAAAAGCCCCCGCGATCGCGCCCCAAATTTGTTCTCCGGTTTGGGGATCGAGTCCTTTCTCCCAACTGACGAGGGTTTCCCCATCCACTTCAAAGGTACTGTCTAAATAGGTTTCCTTGTTGTTTCGCACCACCTTACACGCTTTTCCGGGTTCGACTTCCCCTTGAAAACTATGTCCCGTCCAGCGCACGATAAAATCGCAACCGGGTAACTTTTCTAAATGTTCTGGGGTTAATTCTTGCAAGCGATCGCGATCGCGCACGGCTCCATAAAACTTTTCTTGCTCTTTAATTTTATAATTTTCAATTCCGAGGCGATCGTCCACCACTTTTAATTTTAAAACCCGCAAGCGATAGGGTTGTCCCAACATAAAATCGTAAGCCTGTTCGAGTAACAAACTCGTTCCCGATAATAATTCTACAGGTAATGGTCGCATACAGACGCGAATATGAGCGAAAAAGGGTGGATTTTCGATCGCCTGTTCCTGATTGCTAAAATCGGCAGCCATCCAGCGAGCCAGCGTTAGAAGATCGGTAGAATGAGACATAGAAAAGATGAAGGATAAAGGATGAAGGATGAATTTAAGGTTTTTCTTGGAAGCGAAACACTAAAAATTGCGTGACTTGTCGTTGATTGAAGTTATCATCGCTGACGAGGATTAAACTGGGAGAGCCATCGGGCAAACGCGGACCAAAGGTCATGCCTTCTAAATTATCAAGGATAATGCCCAAATCCTGCAAGTCCAGTAATAATTGTTTGCTTAATGGAGTCACCGTACTCAGATCGCCTTTTAACGTTGCAATACGGGAGGTATCGGTTGCTCCTCCGGTAGCAATTTGAAACAGTTTTGCCCCGGCTTCTCGTCCGTCAAAATTTCGCTCTAAACTTAAGAGAAATCCTTCGCGATCGAGGGCAAGCAATGCTGTTAATCCGTTGGAGATCGTCCCTTCTGAACCGGGATCGAGGAGATAAAGATTCTCGGAAATTAATAAGGGCGCACCGATTGGATTAACAACATAATGTAGCAGACGAATGCGAGGAGAAACTTCAGGAGTCGGAGCAAGATTATCTTGAACGAGAGCAAATTCTGGAGCAGTAAAAACGCGATAGGGATCTTCGGGAATTAAACTGGAAATGCCGATCGCTAATGCTTCAAATCCCAGATTTTCTTGGACTCCGTGGGGGGGATCGTCTTGACGAAGGGGACGCTCGGGTAAAAAACGATCGGGTAGGCGAATTTCTCGAAGATATTGTCCGGTTTTGCGATCGAATTCTGCCACAAAAGGAGGGATTTTACGACTGGGTACTCCTTCACTGGATATTAATAGCGTTCCCTTGGGGGTCAGAGCAATTCCTTCCGGATCGATCGCTCCCCGTTCATAAAGATTTCCCGTTTCGTTTTTAAGAAATGTAACCTTTTCGATGTCAATTTGAGGCGATTCTCCCGCCGCAAATGTTAGATTGAGGGTGTAAAAACGAGCCTTATTGCGATCGTCAGAGAGGACGTAAAAACAATTGCGATCGCGATCGTAAGTCATTCCCGATAATCCCCCCACTCTCGTCCCTTCATACTCCATCTTGGGGAATTGCACTTCTCCAACCCACTCGAGGGACAAATCCAAAAATAAGCGCTCTCGGGCGCTGCTTTGGGGTAGGGTACAAGCAGAAAGCGCGATCGCTACCATAACAGCAACGATGAGAGGAACGAGAAATTTTTGATACATCTTTATCATATCGATGCCATTCGGACGATAAAAGCAGTTTAACTCTCGGCGTTCTACAAAACGAGAAATGTTACTTTCTTTGTTAAGAGATTTTCCTCTCTTGCTGGCTCTCTCAGCATAAACCCGTAGAAGGAACGCTGATTTACCGAATATTGGCGCGAAGAATTTTCTCTCAACTCAGCAAATTCAGTAGATTTCCCAACAAGATCGGCAATTCTGCGGATCGCTTTGGCCGTCAAGCTAAGAGAAAATTGAATGAGATAAGGATTTCTCTGGAATGGTATCATGCC
>JBFRWJ010000360.1:0-4281 GCA_051439525.1 Spirulina sp.
TGGTAACGCCATGGATCTCTGCATAACTTTGCGCCGCGATCGCCGCCACCGCCGTCAATAACCCCGGAGTTGCCCCGCATCCCGCCATATAGGTAATTCCTGCCGCTTTTAATGCCTCTCCCATCGCCAAAACTTGTTCCATTGCAGAGGTGCGTTTGAGGGCATCTACCAACACCCCTTGCCATCCCGCATCGATGAATTGTTGGGCGACAGAAGCCATAAAAGTATTGGGTAAATTGGGCAGGGCGAGAAAATAGCCGTCCGCGTCGGCAATTTCTAACAATTCTTGAATACTATTGTTACTGAGCGTTCCGTGAGATTCGAGATAGCCCAGAGAATCTTTTTCTCGATAGATTTTACCGCAAGCATCCGCATCCAGTCCCGCCGGATCGTAAGCATAGCCTTTGCGATCGGCGGCTGCTACTAATATCATTTCCTGTTTGGGGGACAGGACTTTTGCGGCGGCTTGTCCTAATCCCCCAAACCCCAATACACCGACTTTAATCTGATTTTGCGCTGCTGTCATGGTTTTCTTCTCAATTTGAACAGTCTTTTATTATCTCTCGAGAGGGAAGGCGCGATCGCGCTTTTCAACAAAACTGTACAATTCTTTGGCTCTTGTTCTTGTTTCATGGTAATAAATCCGCGATCTCGAAAACATTCTAACTCGATGCACTGGTATAAAAACGAGTGGCAAATCGCCAAAATTGATGGGAACAGTAGAAGAGAGCGATCGCTAAGATTCCCGAACCGAATAGCCAAGACAGTGGGGCGCGATCGAGGAGAGTTTGCGAGGGAATTGTGGTCAAAAAAGCAACGGGTACAATAAAGGTAAAAAAGAAACGATATAAGCCGGGATAAGCCACCATGGGAAAGCGTCCGGCTTCCAGTAATCCCCGTAAAACTTCCGTAACATTATAAATTTTGACAAACCAAATACTGGTTGCTCCTAACATGAACCACAGACTATATAAAATGACAATGCCAAAAGAAATTGGCATGAGACTGAGGAGATAATTGCTAAACTTTAATCCGAGACGAGAGCCAGAATAAAGCACGATAATGATGCCAAAAATGAGATCCGGTAAACCCCAAGGCGAAACCGTCCGTACCGAGAGCCAAAACTGACTGCTGATGGGTTTGAGCAAGACAAAATCTAAAGTTCCTTCTTGAACTTGTTCGACAATTTTGTTAAGATTGGGAATGAGAAATGTGGCAGAAAATCCCTGAAGTAAGGTAAAAATACCGAGAACGATTAACGCTTCTTCCCAACTCCAGCCTTGGAATTCATAACCGGTTCGGTAAAATAAAAATAGACCGAATAAACTGCCGGAAAGATTGGTTAAACTGCTCAGAGTGGCAATGAGAAAATTTAAACGATACTCGAGTTCTGCCGCGATCGCGGTACTCCAAAACAACTTTAAAACCAGTAAGTAACGGAACATAATATCTCAGAAATTAACTATTCGGGATCGGGTAACAAACGGATAATGATAAAGGGTACGCCAAATCCGATCGCGAGGTTGACAAATAACCAAATCAGGGAGTGAGAATGAGTCCAACCGCGAATGAAAAAACCGCGTTTGCTTTCCGAGAGAAGCGCATCCCAGATTAAATGTGCGGACATCCCCACGCAAAGTGCGATCGCCGTATCTCGCAACCAATAAGATAATATCGCAATATGTTTTTGGTGTATTCCCACAAAGCTCGCGATTAATAATCCAATGGGGATTAAAACAGAATGAAACAGCCAACTTCGATGCAAAAGAAAGGAAAATTTTGTGATTTTATAGAGGGGAATATCCCAATCGGGAATCGCCATATAAAAGAACTGACCCTCTAAGATTGGGACTTGGAGTAAACGAAAGAAGAAAAGTCCGCTCGCTCCCCATAAGACCGCGATAGTAAAGATAAAGGGGTTCAGATGACGAACGCCAATTTTAGCATAACGTTCGAGAAATTGCCAGAAACTCCAGCCAATCCCGGCACCGATAAGGAAGTGCATTAATTTATCGACAGAAATAGGCATAAGCAATGCAAAATTTAAAGTTAAAAATTCACGATTTGCGATCGGAGGATATGGCTCGGTATTTTGCTATAATGGGGATATCGAACGAACAAGTCAATACACAACTCGTCTATTGTAGTTTAACATTAATAGTGCTTCAATATCTAAACGCTTAGAGCGAGGAGTTTATTCGCGATCGCCTTCTTGACTATGAATCATTCAATTTCACTGCTTTGCACTTTAACGATTTGGGGAATTGTTCCACAATTGACTGACGCGCAAGTCACTTCAGTACAAACTGAAGTACAACCCGATAGCGTTGAAGAAGCACGACAATCTCTCAAAACAGAAGCATTATTTCCCATTCTCCAAGATGGAAAACTGGGTTATATCGACGAGACGGGAACTCTGGTTATTGAACCTCAATTTATGTTTTCCTTAGCAGCAAGGCAATTTTCTCATGGCGTTGCGGCGATCGCGATCGACGGGAAAGGGGGACTGATCGATCGCCGAGGGAATATGATTCTCCCCCCACAATTCGAGCATATTGGCGAATTTTTTGTAGGATTGGCACAAGTCAGTCAAGGCGGAAAAAGTGGTTTTATCAATCCCTCGGGAGAGATTGCGATCGCGCTACAATTTGAAGAAGTCCGGGATTTTCATCAGGGACTGGCAGCCGTTAAAATTGAGGGAAAATGGGGCTTTATTAATCCAGTTGGCGAGATGGTTATCGCAGCAAAATTTGACGATGCCTTAGATTTTAACGAGAGAGATGTAGCAGCCGTTAAATTCGGCGATCGCTGGGGATTAATTAATCAAACAGGAGAGATAGTCATTACGCCAAGTTTTCAGCGCGTTTTACCCTTTCAAGAAAAATTTGCAGCCGTTAAAATTGAGGGGGAATGGGGTTTTATTAATGAAATTGGCGAACTCGCGATCGCACCTCAATTTGACCGAGTGGGAAACTTTTCCCAAGGATTGGCTTATATTGCCCTTGGCGATCGCGTGGGGTATATCAATATGCAAGGAGAGATTGCGATTGAACCTCAATTTGAAGAGGGGGGCGATTTTTCCGAAGGCTTGGCAACGGTTGCCCTCGGTCAAAAATGGGGATTTATTAATACCGAAGGAGAGATTGTGATTTATCCAAAGTATAATGCAGCATGGGATTTTTCGGAAGGACTCGCACGGATTAAACACGGACAAAAAATTGGGTTTATTAACGCCGATGAAGAGTTAGTAATTCTCCCTCAATTTCAGGGTGCGAGTAATTTCATTAATGGACTAGCACAAGTCCAAATCAACGGTAAAATTGGCTATATCGATCGGACTGGACGCTTTGTTTGGCCGCTGACCAATTAATCAGTCAACCAACAACTAACAACCAATAACCAATAACAAACAACAAAATTAATGAGTAAATTTAATTTAAGAAATCGCTTATTTTGTTCTCATATCCTCGTGATTATTTTTGGGTTGGGGACATTTGTTGCTATTGTTAAATATTCTTCTCCTCGTTTTTTTGTTTTGCGTTTGGAACAGTTGGAAAGGCGAGGATTTTTAACGGTGCGTTCGGCAAGAACTTATTTAATTAATGGTTTTCAAAGTGCATTAGATAATGGCACTTTTTGGTCTTGTGCCGTGGGGATTACTGCGGCGGGAGGATTGAGTTATTGGTTGGCTCAACGCATTACTAAGCCATTGAATATTATGCAGCAAATCACGCAAAAATTTGCTTCGGGAAACTTAAAAGAACGAATGCCAGCCAGCGATATTCCCGAATTAAACGAACTGGCAATGAGTTTTAATCGCATGGCAAATAGTTTAGAAGGAGTTGAACAAAGGCGGAGAGAATTAATTAGCGATCTTACTCACGAACTGCGATCGCCTTTAACGGTGGTGCGAGGATATTTGGAAGAACTTGCCGACGATGCGATCGCACCTTCTCCCGAATTATATTTGCGTTTGGTACGAGAAACAAAACGATTAGAACGATTAACCAACGATCTGCAAGAACTTTCCAAAGCCGAAGCGGGATATTTACCCATTCATTTACAATCGGTCAATCTACAGCCTTTATTAACATCGTTAATCGAACGTTTTGCCGATCAATTAATGGAAGACAGTCCCGTGTTAAAATTAGAATATGCTGCCGATCTGCCTCCCGTGACTGCCGATATCGATCGCCTCGAACAAGTCTTAGTTAATTTAATCGGCAATGCCTTGCATTATACTGAAAAAGGAGCGATAATTGTTAAGGGATGGCGCGATCG
>JBFRWJ010000361.1:0-8692 GCA_051439525.1 Spirulina sp.
GATTAAGGTCGTGCGATCGCTAGCAGAGAGTGGGGAAATTAACGCGGAAACCATTCTCGTCGTTCCCTATACCGATGCGGGGTGGTCGCCTTTATTATCCCGCGCTCGGGGGATTATTTCAGAAGTAGGAGGAAAGTTATCTCACGGTGCCATTCTCGCCCGAGAATATGGCATTCCCGCAGTAATGGATGTTAATAATGCGATGCAACATTTGCGGGACGGTCAGTTGGTTCGCTTGGATGGTCAAAAGGGAATTGTCGAGATTTTGGAGTCAAGTTTTTAAAACTTTTCAATTGTTGAATCGATCGTTTTGAAAAAGAGAGATTTAGAGACTAGGATAAGCGATCGGGATCGATATTCATGGCTCTGAGGCGATCGCGTAACATTTCCAACTCCGATTGTGCGCTTTGTCGTTCTCGTTCGGCGCGATCGGCTCTTTGTTGTTTGCGATTAGCCCTTTGTCGTTCTTGTTCTGCTCGTTCTTCTGAGGTGGGGATCCACGTGCCAGAGCGATCGTAGAAACGCAACCAGAGCCTTTCATGCCGATCATAGCTTCCTTCCCACAATCCCAATCCTAACTCTAACTCGGGCATCCAAAGTCGATTCTCGGTCAGTTCTAACTCAATGTAGCGCCCTCTCTCTAAATGAAACCCTCGAAATTGACGATCGCCGCGATCGTCAATTACATAGTACGGCACTTGCAGAATTCCTTCGTACACCTCCCATTTTGTCGGTGGAGAATTGGCTTTTCGTAACGTTTGTCCCAAATCTTCCTCTTCTGTTCCCGAAGATAATAACTCCACCACCAAACAGGGAGGGATTTCCTCTTGCCACATCACATAACTCCAACGCAATTCCTCCTCTTCATAAAACCGCGAAACTCCCACTACCCCAAACCAATCCGGTCGCTTGTACCAGAGGGGATGTTCGAGATCGTAGTAAATATTCATATCCATGGCCGAGAGCGCGTTTTCCGGCCAATAGTTAGGCGGCTGAAATGTTCCTCGCAACAATTGAGCTTGTAGGGGGTGAAACTGAGAGCGAGGGACGGCGAATCGCATTCGCCATGTCCAATCGCTCTGTTCGTCAGGCAAACCGGATTCTCCTACTTCTTCCGTGGGTAAATCGTACATGGTCGGCAGATCTTTCGACCGAGGATGAGAGGGTTTAATTTGAAACATTGTCGAACCCTTAACTTTATCTAAAACAAGTGTATCTTAAATGGCGACCTCAACGCGATCGCGTCCATTCCTCCGAAGTAGGTTGTTATACGGGCGCGATCGCGTTTTACTGATAACGAATAACCGATCGCTGAATCATGTCTCGCACTCTTGTTGTTAAAATTGGCACCTCCAGTTTGACCCATCCCGAAACGGGTCAACTTTCTCTGTCCACCATTGCTTCCCTCGTCGAAACTCTAACCCGCCTGCGCAAATCCGGCGATCGCGTGGCTCTCGTCTCCTCCGGTGCGGTAGGGGTGGGATGCGCGCGCCTGAACTTAAGCGATCGCCCGAGAACCATGTCCCGCAAACAGGCGATCGCGGCAGTAGGACAAGGACGCTTGATACGGGTTTACGACGATCTGTTCAGCAGCTTGCGACAACCCATCGCCCAAATCTTATTAACAAGACGGGACTTAATGGAGCGCAGTTGTTACGTCAATGCTTACAACACCTTCAAAGCATTATGGGAATTGGGGGTCGTTCCCATCGTCAACGAAAACGATACCGTTGCCGTAGAAGAATTAAAATTCGGCGATAACGATACCCTTTCCGCTCTCGTTGCGAACTTAATCGAAGCCGATTGGCTCTTTTTACTCACCGACGTGGATCGCCTCTATTCTGCGGATCCCAGAGCCTTTCCCAACGCCCAACCGATTAACACCGTCACGGTGGAGGAATTGGCAACCCTGCAAGTGCAAGCAGGAACAAAAGGCTCGGGTTGGGGAACTGGAGGGATGGCTACCAAATTAGCAGCCGCTCGCATCGCCACCAGTGCGGGGGTGAAAACCGTCATTATGCGAGGCAACCAACCCGACAATATCGAAAAGATCTTGCAAGGGGAGCTTCTCGGCACCCAATTTGAACCCCAACCCCGCACCGAAACTGCACGCAAGCGCTGGATCGCTCACGGTTTAATTACCATGGGCAAACTGTATTTAGATGAAGGAGCCGTCAAAGCCATTCGCGATCGCGGCAAATCCCTGCTCGCGGCAGGAATTACCCAAATCGAGGGCAACTTTCAAGCCTCCGAAGCCATCGTGCTGTGCGATCGCGCCGACAATCCCATCGCTCGGGGAATTGTCAACTACAGCAGCATGGAACTCCAGCAAATTCAAGGGGTGCGATCGGAAAAAATTCCCGAAATATTAGGCTATGTCGGCGCAGAAACCATCGTTCATCGCGATAACCTAGTGTTGGAACAATTATCAATGAACAATGAGCAATGAACAATTATCATCTTGATAATCAAATTAATTGATCTCTGGCGGGGCAATTTCTGCACTCAATTGTTCGGAGGCAGTCACGCGATCGCTGCCATGTCTTGTGGATTGAGAAAGGGACTCTATGGGTGGAGGTTCGGGTTCGTTGGTGGCTTCGGCATTGGGGCGATCGGCGGTAATCCAACTCAACCCCCCCACAGCCCCAGCAACCAATGCAGTATAACCGACATAGGTTTGTAAAGTCGTGGGAGAAGACAGAGCGGATCCGCGCACTTTAATATCTGGAGTATACCAAGAAGGGACGGCATTATTTTTCAGGGGTTGGGGGAGAGAGTTGGCGAGAGTCGTGCCATCCAACCCCAGAGAATTGCCCAAACGCCGGATGAAACCGCGCAAGTAGACATCTTCCGGCAAACGCTCGATCTGACCTTCTTCAAGAGCTTTAATGTAATAAACTTGGATAAGGGTTTTACTGTAAAGCGCCCCAAACGAAATCCCTTGAGCCAATCGCGCTTCTTTTAAAGTTCGTCCGATTTGCTGACACATTTTTACCCGCTCCTCTGCCAAAAGGCGATCGCGTTGTGCCTTGGTAGCTTTTTGCGTGAATTTAGAACGACTTTTGGCTTTAGATTTAGATTTAGGTCGTGTCGCAACGGGTTGTCGCGTCTCGGCTCGAGGGGCAGTTGCGGTTACCTCTCGAGCTGAAGACGAAATTTCGGGATCGACGCACTCCGTCGAATATTGCTCGACAGAGGTTTGCAGCGAGCGATCGCCGGTTTTCCCTTTCGCTTTGACAGAAACGACCTTCTTTTTCAAGGTATCGGGAACAATATGATAGTGTTGGGCAATTTGTTGAAAAGTGACGCGAATGGCTTCCCTACCAAAAGATTGGAGCAGCGATCGCGTTGCATCTAGTGTTTCTCCCGCCAGATGGTCTAATCCTGCCATAACGCGATGATAGATTTCGCTTTGTTCTAAATCGGCTTCAATTTGAGAAAACACTGATTGCGCCCGGAGTTGAGTTGTAGAAGCAGATTGGGCAATTCCACTCGAACAAGTTGCTAATTGTAATTCCATAGTCTCGCTCTGTAAATGTCAAGGGATGAAGGATGAAGGATGAGGGATGAAGGAATTGCAAAAGGATGAGAGATAAAGGATGAATGATTTCCACCTTCCTTCGATACTTTCTTCTAGAGGCTTGGAGAAAGTCCGGATTGTTTTGGGGATCGAGACAGTTTTTTGCTCAAAGACTTGTTCTCGCGGAATTTCGCAGGCGATCGGCTCGACGAAACAGTTCTTTTCCCGAATGCAAATAGTGTTCGTCGTAGTTGCGACCGAACCATTCCATTTCATCCAAACCGTCGCTGATATGGTTTAAACAGTAATATAAATTGGCTGCCGTGCCGGCAAATTTGGCGGGATTGGGTTGGGAGGTAAAAATCTTTTGGGCGAGATCGAGGGTTTGACGGCAGTTGGCCAGATAATCTTGAAAGGCTTCCATGAGTTCATCGTCGAAGGGATCTGCCGACAGGTCGTCAATTTGAGTGTCTAAAGCATTGAGGATGCGAGCGATCGCGCGCTGGACAGGGATATAAACTTCTTGCGTCCACGCGTGCAGGCGAGTATCTCGATCTTGACTGGTTTGCTGGGGTTTGGCGGCACGAGGGGAAGGCTGAGGATGGCGCTGGCGATCGTAGTGTTGGCGGCGTTGGGGATCCCCGAGGATTTCGTAAGCCGCATTGAGTCGCACGATCTCTTCGTGACTGGCACTTTCCTTCTGACTGTCGGGATGAAACTGTTTGACCAAACGCCGATACGCTTGTTTGATCTCCGCTTGACTGGCTTGGGGAGAAACTTGCAAAATTCTATAGCGATCGGGTGGAGACATTGGCTATCAAGAGAGGGTTATCATCAAATGCAACATTGCGGTTTATTTGTCGGGTTGATTACCCTTGATTTTATCTATCACGTCGGACAATTTCCCCAACAAAATGAAAAAATTGTTGCTTTAGATTATCTCTCCTCGGCGGGGGGGCCGGCAACCAATGCGGCGATAACTTTTGCCACTTGGGGCAATTCAGCGCGAGTGATGGGGGTTTTGGGCAACCATGTCAATACTCGCATCATTCGGGAGGATTTACGGCAACATTGCGTACAATTGTTGGACCTCGAGGAAAATTGGCAGGATTCTCCCCCGGTGTCGTCGGTTATCGTAACGGAAGGAAGCGGCGATCGCGCGGTGATTTCTCTCAATGCGACCAAGTCTCGCGCTACCCTAGAACAAATGCCTGCGGATAGTTTGGCGGGGGTGGATGTGGTGCTGATCGACGGGCATCAAATGGAGGTCGGAATCGCGATCGCGCAACAAGCCAAAATGAAGGGCATTCCGGTGATTCTCGATGGGGGAAGTTGGAAAACGGGCTGCGATCGCCTTTTGCCTTTTGTCGATTATGCGATTTGTTCGGCGAATTTTTATCCGCCTTCTTGTCGTACCTCTGATGAGGTGCTTGCTTATCTCACTCGCTTTTCTATCCCTCATATTGCCATTACGAACGGCGGGTCGGCTATTGAATATTGGCGCGATCGCGATCGCGGCAGGATTGTCATTCCCTCGGTTAAGGTGTTGGATACCCTCGGAGCGGGGGATATTTTTCACGGCGCATTTTGCCACTATATTTGTACGCTGAATTTTACAGAGGCGTTGGCATCTGCTGCTAAAATTGCTACTCGTGCTTGCCAATTTTTCGGGACTCGTGCTTGGATCGAAAATCGCTAAACTAGAATTTTAAAAACCATGATTGAAAATCGTTTGGATGAAATTTGCACTATCGCCCGTCAAGCGGCTTGGGGGGCTGCTGATATTTTACAGCGTTACTATCGCGGCACTGCGGATTTAGAGATTCAGGACAAAAAAGGTGCTCCGGTCACCCAAGCAGATTTAGCCGCCAATCACTATATTCTCGAACATTTACAAACAGAATTGGCGGGAGAAGATTTCGGTTATCTCAGTGAAGAAAATTTCGATGTAGAAAAAGCGGAACCCGTTGCCAAGGATTGGGTTTGGATTATCGATCCCTTGGATGGCACGCGGGATTTTATTGAAAAAACAGGGGAATACGCCGTTCATATTGCTTTAGCTTATCAGGGCAGGCCAAAGTTAGCGGTCGTCGTCGTTCCGGAAACGGATAAGTTATATTATGCCATTGAAGGAAAGGGGACGAAAGTTGAAACCCGAGGGGGAGAAATTAAGGATATTCGCGTTAGCGATCGCGATCGAATCGAGAAATTATATCTCGTTGCCAGTCGCAGCCATCGCAATGTGCGCCTGAATAAAATGTTAGAGCGCATTCCTTTTAAAGAGCGCTTTTTTGTGGGCAGTGTCGGCCGTAAAATTTCTACGATTCTCGAACAAAAAACCGATGTTTATATCTCGCTGTCCGGTAAATCTGCCCCGAAGGATTGGGATTTTGCCGCACCGGAATTAATCCTGACGGAAGCGGGAGGAAATTTTACCAGTTTTGAAGGTAAGGTTTTACTGTACAATCAAGGAGATGTGAGACAGTGGGGCGGTTTGATGGCGAGTAACGGGCATTGCCATGAAGAACTTTATAGGATGGCAGCAAAGATTTTAGCGGAAATCGATGGCGAAGTTGCGAACGAAACCTAGTTGAAAATGTAGCTAAATATGGGGCGATCGCGGGCTAAGATTTTGCGATCGCTTTTCCTAAAGTTGTTTTGGGATTGGCGCGAATTTCTCGATAGAATGGGGATGAGATATAATACTACGCATTAGAGTTAGGACATTTTTAACTGCACTCCCTATTCTCTAGCGCGTAGCGCCATAACATTATTCCTCTTGGGTTTGAGTTTCCGGATTCAATCCTTCTAATAAGCGTTCGTTTAACTCATCTAAAGAGCGAATAATTGTTTCATCCGTATCTTCTTGCGATCGCGGTTTAAAGAGTCGTTCAAAAGCTGAATTGAGGGTCTTGGCCATCACAATTTTGTTTTCATAAATCACAATCACTCGTGCTAAAGTTGGCACGCTATTCTGTTCTGCTTCTAAATAAAAAGGTTCGACATATAAGAGAGCATCTTCAATGGGAATAATTAACAAATTACCCTGACTGATCCGAGAGCCTTGCGTATCCCAAAGAGAAATTTGTTGAGAAATCGTCGGATCCTGATTAATTAGTGCTTCAATCTGACTGACCCCAAAAACCAACTTTTGTTTGGGGAATTGATACAATAATAATTTACCATAGCGATCGCCATCAGAACGTGCTGCCAACCAAGCAATTAAATTGGGACGGGCCCGGGGAGAATAGGGATGGAGTAAAATAAATTCTTCATCTTTTTCTTCCGGCAAGCGCATAATTAGATGATAGGGTTGCACCGGGAGAAATTGTTCCCCATAAATTTCATTGGGAATTTGCCATTGATCCTCGCGATTATAAAAAACTTTGGGATCCGTCATGTGATAGGTTAAAAGCCGTTCCGATTGAATGCTAAAAAAATCCGTGGGATAGCGAATATGTCGGCGTAAATTTTTCGGCATTGCTTCTAGGGGTTGGAAAAAATTAGGGAGAATTTTTTGCCATGTTTGAATAATCGGATCTTCGGGATCGGCAATATAAAAATTAACCGTTCCGTTGTAAGCATCGATCGCAATTTTGACCGAATTGCGAATATAATTAAAGGTTCGATCGCCGGGTTCGGAATAAGGATAGCGATCGCTGGTGGTATAAGCATCGATAATCCAGTATAAGTAATTGCCCACTCGCCGCGCTTCTTCATCGCCAATATCGGCATTGACTAAATAAGGATCGCTATCGTAGCGTAAAAAAGGCGCAATTTGACGAATTCTCCGGTTAATATTGCGACGAAAGAGAACTTTGGTTTCTGCCGTAAAATTTTGGGTAAATAACATCTGCCAATCTTTGAGATATTCCGCAAAAATCAAACGCCGCCAGAGAGAATTTAAGGGCACGCCAGCCAGACCATCGTAAATATTTTGAGCATTATCTTGACCGCTTGGAAAATCTAATTCTTTCACTCTCGTATTGGTCATAATATAGGTATCGCTCAATTCGCCAAAGTAAATCCTTGGTTTGCCAATGGGAATGCTGCCGCGAATAATTTCATCGGCCAAACGTAAGGTTCCTCCTTCTTCTTCCGTCGCGATATCTTGGACGAAATAAGCCGGTAAACCGCCGCGTTCGACCTTGTTCACAGGAGAAAGTGTAAAGCCGTAACCGTGAGTATAAACTAAATGTTTGTTCACCCAAGTTTTTGCCACTTCCGGAACGCGATTGTAGTCCAATTCTCGAGCGGAAATTAGGACTTGTTGCTTTTGTGTCGATTGGGTTTGCGGGGTTTCTTGACTGCGAATTTGCATGGTATAGCGATCGATATCGGCATCGTGAAAGCGATAATAGAGACGAATTTCTTGCAATTGGCGATTGGCTTCCAAGAGGGGACGCGTATCCCACAAGCGAATATTTTCAATCGTTAACCGATTGTCTAGCAACCGTTTGGGACTGAGGGTATCTTGAGGGTCAAACTTTCTGGCATCGATGCGATCGAGGGCGAAGGCTGCGCGAGTTTCGGTAATATTGCGTTCGAGATAGGGGGTTTCTCGTTCGAGTTCGTTGGGTTGGACGCTGACGCGTTGAACGATATTTTCGGTAACTTCTCCAGATAGGAAAATGGCCACGTAAAGAGAGAGTAAACCAATTGTGAGGGGATGGCGGATTTTGGGATACTTGCGATCGGGTTTGAGACTGTAAAAAGCGCGATAAAATAACCACAGGGCGATGGCTGCCGCGATCGCGCCGGACAGAATTTCTACGGGAAGTTGAACGTGGAGATCGGTATAACTCGCCCCATAGGTCACGCCGCGAGTCGAATAGATCGTTTTAATTCCCGTCAAAAAGTGATAGAAGACGAGAGCGAACATGACCAAACTGCCCAAGACATCGATGTGGCGCAATTGTTTTCGAGAAAATCCCGGAAATTTTCCTTGAGAGAGGCTATCTCCGGACAGAAAATAAATGAGAGAGCAGGCCGCCCAAGCATAGAGGAAGAGTCCGCCCAACCAAAAATAGAGCAATTCCCAAAAAGGCAAGCGGAAAAGATAAAAACTAATATCGAGATGATAGAGGGGATCGGGATGGTTAAAGGGCGTTGACGCAAAAAATTCGAGGATTCTCGTCCAGTTTCCCGCCAAGGTCAGGCCAAACAAAAGAC
>JBFRWJ010000362.1:0-12255 GCA_051439525.1 Spirulina sp.
GAATTTGCCCTATCTTTGGGGTTCACCTATCAATCCGGGCAAACCGAGAGTTTATTCGGCCCGGTCGGTTTCGGGACGGGGCCAGACAGCGAAGGACGCACAACTACCAGCGTTCTCAAATTCGGTCAGGATTATTTGCGACGAGATAGAACCGGAGCATGGGGAGCGCGATCGCAGTTCGGTCTCGGTTTGGGAATCTTCAATGCAACTATCAACGCCGATCCCGTTCCCGACGGTCGTTTTCTCAATTGGCTCGGACAGTTGCAACGGGTGCAGGTTCTTGATGCCAATCATATCCTCGTTATGTCTGCGGACGTGCAGTTTTCCACGACGGCTTTACTTTCTTCGCAACAATTTGTCATTGGTGGCGGTCAGTCGGTACGGGGCTATCGTCAAAATGTGAGGAATGGCGATAATGGGGTTCGCATTTCGGTGGAAGATCGTATCACCTTAGAGCGAGACAATTCCGGACAGGCAGTTTTTCAACTTTTGCCCTTTTTCGATGTGGGTTGGGTTTGGAACGATCCGAGCAATCCCAACAGCATTCCCGACCAAAATTTTATTGCTAGTTTTGGGTTTGGGGCAATTTGGAAGCCCCATCCCGACCTTGAATTTCGCTTCGATTACGGCATTCCTTTAGTGGATTTACGCGATCGCGGCACGAATGCTCAAGATGATGGGGTACATTTTAATATTCGCCATCGGTTTTGATGTTGAAGGAGCGATCGCGCTTCCCCACCCGAGCGATCGTGAATATCGTGTTAAAATAAGTATATATTTCTCAATCAATAGGTCGATGAATATCCAACTTCAACCCAAACATCTTGAATTTATTCAGACTCAAATAAAAAGCGGTCGCTACAAATCTTCTGAGGAAGTTATTTCTGAAGCATTTAAAGTCTTAGAAGAACGCGATCGTAAAATATCTCGTGCAAAAGATATGAATTATCAAAAATGGGTAGAGGAAACAGGTCAAAAACTTGACATAGCCCGAGAAGAATTAAAGCGAGGAGAAGTTTTAGATGGAGAGAATTTTGTCACTCAACTGCAAGAACAGTTAAAACAAGCACGCCAAAAGCAAGCATGAAACGCTACATTATTACCCTCTCTGCAAGTCGCGATCTCACAGAAATCACCAATTATTTTGCCAGTCGTAATATTGATAAAGGCGAAGAATTACTTGCCACTTTTAATAAAAAATGCAAACAATTAATCAAATTTCCTCAAATGGGACGCAGCTATGAAGAAGTCAGACCGAATTTACGAGGTCTTCCTTTAAATGGATATATTATTCTCTATCAAATTACTGAAGATTTGTTGGAAATTTTGCGAGTGGTACATGGATCGAGAGACTTGGAAAATCTATTTGAGTCAGATGAAGATATATCTTAATATTTGACTGTTTGATACGCAATCGCACGATTTGGGAAACTTAAAAAAAGCGATCGCATTTCCAAAGATGGGATGAGAAATGCGATCGCTCTTCGGAAGTTTTGTTTTAATCTAAATCAACCCCAATTGATATTGGTATTTCGGTTAACCTTATAACCCATCCACTCGAGCCGATTGTAGACTCCTGCTGTTATTCTTGGATCTAGCCCAGATAAATCCATAATACTGTCCATTCCCAAACTTGGATCGTACTGCGCTTCATCGAGTCCCAAAGCGTGTCCAATTTCGTGCATTGCAAGTCGAGTTAATTCATTACTTGAAAGTTGATTAATCTTATTGCTATTGAAATGAATTCGCACTTCTCCAGAATGGTTGTCAGTTAAATCAGGACGCTGATTTTTTTGGTTGTTATATGAAGTCCACGTTGCTTCTGCCCAATGATGCCAGCGCCCACCTGCCATTGTTTGATAGCCTCGGGTAATGGCGATTCCGAGTATGCCAGTCGATACTTTATCTTGGGTAATAATATTTTCCCAATTTTTGACTGCCCGTTCAATCGCTGCTTTCGCAGAGCTACTAAAACTATTATAATAATGCAATTGAATGTCAAGATCGGGCTTCGTAGGTTGTGAGTTAACCTCCTCCCAAGAAAGATCGAAATAAGCATTTCCTCCACCTTCATACATATGGAAATGAAGATCGTATACTCCGGAAGGTAACTTGTACATTACTTCCTTATGACTACCATAAGCCTTTTGCCAATTATCTTTTGGCGTAATGTAAAACCATTGATCCGTACCGTGTTTTTTAGCTAAGAGTTGAAAACCATCATCCCCTCGAACTCGGAATTTATACTCTCCACCATTAAACTGAGCTTGAGTGTACGCGCGAATTGCAAAATTATCGTGAGGTAAGCGATTTCCATCTCCTTTTGGCGCACCTTGTCCCCAATCAAAATTTACTCCTTTCTTGCCATCGCTGCGAGTATTAGAACCTAAATTAATTGCTCCGATCGCATTGGGATTATCTTTCATATAACCATGATGAAAATCTGAAGGGGGTTTGTTGCTTTTAGTGGAATCCCAATGATAGATTTTTGCTTTCCACTGGCTTGCTGTATTAACAGGATCGCTGAATAGTTGAGCGGGTTTTATATCAAATTTGAGAGATGCGTTTCCACCGCTTTCATAGTATTCAACCACAATTGGGACAGTTTCGCCACGAGAGCGATAGAAACCAGAATTGGTAATAGAATCTTGTAATTGCCAACGATTCACAACTGTTTGCTTGCCAACTTTTACGCGGATGCCATCATCAGCAGTTGTTGTAATTTTATACAAACCCGGAGCAAGATAGCGTTCCGTTGTCATTCGAGCCGAGTAATTATCCTTCAAGGAAGCGATCGGCCCGCCATTTCCCCAGTTTTTACTAAATCCATTTCCATTCCCTAAATTTTCGATGAAGATGGAAGACCCAGAAAGATTTGTATTGTTAAAATACTCCGCTTTCCAAGAAGTTGATGGAATAGAGGCTTGACCTCGAATGTAAATTCGCTCGGAGGCGATATTATTGAAACCATTGATTTCAGTGACTTGATTGTCGCCATCTGCTTTGAAAAAAATGTATTTGTAACCCGAAGTTACATTGTGCGGAATCACAACAGATTCAGACTCATAACTGGATCGTCCCGAAGATAAAGAACTGACATAATCTCGTCCTAATTTAATATCATCAGAACTCAAAATATTATCGTTTGATAAGTAATAGTTGAGATAACTAGAGCCTGCGGTAGCATTACCAATATTTTTAACTCGACTTCGCAGGGTAATTTTATCTCCGGCATTTGCTGAATTGGGTGCGGAGTCATTTTGTACGATTAAATCTGGCTTGTAATTATTGCCTCGAATGTAAATTCGTTCGGAAGCAATATTGTTGAATTCATTGCTCTCAGCAATTTTATTATCGCCATCAGCTTTAAACAAAATATATTTGTAACCTGAAGTCACATTTTGAGGAATTAAAACTGATTCGGATTCATAACTGGAACGTCCTGAAGACAAACTTCTCACGTAATCAGAATCTAGTTTGATATCGTTAGAACTGAGCGATCGGTCATCGGAAAGATAGTAATTGAGACGACTAGAGTTTGCCGTAGTATTGCCAATATTTTTGACAAAACTGGTTAAAGTAATGCGACTTCCGGCGGTTGCAGAACTGGGTGCAGAGTCATTTTGTACGATTAAATCCGCTTTACGATCGCCACTAGAATTACCTTTGATGTAAATTCGTTCGTAAGAAATATTGTTGGACTCGTTACTCTCAAACACTTGCTTGTAGCCATCAGCTTGAAAGAGAATATATTTGTTGCCCGATGTTGCATTTTTGGGGATTAAAACCGATTCATATTCATAGCTAGATTGTCGCGATCGCAAACTTTTTACATAGTCCCGTCCTAAATAAGTATCGTTAGCACTCAGGTAGCGATCGTCGGAAAGAAAATATTTTAAGTAGCTCGATCGCGCGGTGGCATTACCGCTATTATAAACCCGACTGCGTAGGGCAATTTTGCTTCCGGCGGTAGCTGAATTGGGAGCAGAATCATAGCTCATTCTCAAATCGGGTCGTCGGCTTTGTTCGATCGCGGTTTCTTGCCCTTCTAGGGTTAAAGTGGCCGTATCATCTTCACTTTGAAAAGCAGAAAGTTCGGATTGGGAGAGGGTTTCACCTTGGACTAATGCGGCAAAAATCGAGCCTTCGTCTCCCGGTGCATCTTCGATATTCACTTCAGAATCAAGGAAGTGTCCGACTTCTTCAAGGACGGTACTGGCGATCGCTTCTGATGAACTCGTATTGACAAATTCATCGGCTAAATAAATCTGTCCGGTGAGGGAGTCGTAAGCACCGTTAGCCTCATTAATTTCTGCGGTGTTTTTGACGATAATGCTCGGTAATTCGTTGAAATTTCCTCCGGCAAATTGTTGTAAAATATTGTTAGCGATTTCCGTAGAAAAGTTCTGACCAAAGGGAAGCTCCAGTTGCGCGATCGCGTCTGCATTACTGGCAAAATCGGTTAAATAGTCCCGAGCCATTTGCAGGCCTAACTCCAATTCTGGAAGAGTTGAGCCGACAGGTGCATCGCTCTTTTGAGCCGCTTCGGGAATCATTTGATTGGGAGGATTGACACCGAAAGAATCGGGAGCGAGGGAGGAAGATTGAATCGAAAATGCGGATTCTTCGAGGAAAGATGCGTTCATTATTGCGTCACCTCTGGTTGTGGGAACTGTGAATAAGCGGTTTTTTGTCCCGCTATTGACTTATCGCCAGTTCGCAAAAGATTTTTCGCAAATTTTTTCGACTCTTAATATTTTGTTACAAAGTTTTGGGATTGCCCCCTAAATCCCCCGAAATCGGGGGACTTTGATTCCGATCGCCCCCAAATTTGGGGGTAGGGGGGCAAATTTACCAAGGACTGCCGATCGCGGTGTATCCCGCCCAAAAGTAAGGATGGCTCAGATCGCGACCTTCCCAATGGTGTAGTTCTGGGGGGAGGGGGATGGGTTGGCTCAAACCGATGATTTGACCGGACTCGACCCGGACTCGTCCGCTTAGGAGGGCGATTTGGGACTGTCGGAGGGCTTCAGCTTTGATGGTCACATCCTCCCGAGCCAATTGGGAATAAAATTCTGCGATCGCGGGAAGTGTCACAAAATCGCTAATTTTCCACAAGCTGGCGAGGGCGGATTTGACCCCCAATCGCACCGCTAACCCGGCAAAACCCATTTCAGAACGGCGATCGCCGAGGGCAGTTTCGCAGGCACTCAGCACCAAGAGTTCTACGGTTGCATCATCGTACCATCCTGCCTCTCGCAGGGCATCCAAGCGGATTTTCTCTTGCCAGAATTGGATGTAGGTGTTGCGATCGTTGTCGGGTTGGAAGGAGGCGTGAGTGGCGAGGTGGACGATATCGTAACGGGATGCGTTGCGCTGGTGGCGGAGGTTTTCGAGGGTGAATTCTTCGTTGAGGAAGGTTTCTCCTTTAGCAGGGCGATCGACGATCGCAGCGAGTTCGAGGGGGACGGAAGGGAGATCGGGTTGATTGCTGAAACTGTCGAATTCTTCGGCACCCATGCCCAAAATACGCGCTTCTCGGACGGATTGATAGCTCGTATCGGTAAGGGCGACACTGGGGATCGTACCGAGGCTGTATTTTTCCACGAGAAATTGCTCCCCATCGTGAAGTGCGGCGAGGGGAAGCGATCGCAGTCCCGCACCCATTGAGAAAATGAGGGTATCGATGTCTAAATCTTCGAGTTCGCTTTCGATAGGTGCGATCAGCCATTGGTAGAGTTTTTGAGCGTGAACCTGATAGTTATTATCAGAAGGATCGAGCAATGTGCTTCTGAATTGGTGGAGTCGTCGGGAGAGCGATCGGCTGTCTGCATCGGGTACAGTGGTGACGAGGGGTTGTTCTTCGGGGCGCACGAGAACGAGTTGCAGGGCATCAGGGAAGGGAAGAGCGTAAACAACGACGGCTCGCGTTCCGGTTTCAATTTCGATGGTTTTGAGGGTGTCACGAATGCTTTGGGCGTTTACTTCTCGATCGGTGAGATTGTTGCCAAAATAGGTTTCGTACTCAGTTTCGAGGAGTTGTTCGATATCGGTAACGATTTGTTCTGGGTTGGCGTTGAGATTGAGGGACGTTAGCGGGTTGAGGGAAGGTAGGGCAATATTGGAGATCGCGACTGAGTTGGCAGTTTGTAGATTCTCGGTTTCGGTGTAGGGGTTATCCACATCGAGAGAAAGTTGCACTTGTTCCCCCGTATTGGGATTTGTGGTTTGCCATGCAAAAGCATAATCTCCGGTTTCATCGGTGCGAATTGTGGTTTCGGCGTTGAGGAGATCGCCGATCAGCAAGGCTAGGCTTTCAATGGGGTTATCACCGCGATCGAGTTCTTCTAAGGGTTCGGGATTTTCAGGAGGAAGCGTTACGGGTGCAGGTGATGTTATGGGTGTTGGCTGGGGTTGTGGGACGATTTGGGGTTGGGGAACGGAGACGATTTGCAGGCGATCGCTATCTTGTTTGTGAGTGTAGGGATATTCTTGGTAAGTTTCAATACTGCGATCGCTCGTGTCGTTGCCTCTCGTAATTTCTCCTGTGGTGCCGTTAACGGTTGCATCGCCGACAATAAAGGGAGTTTGACCGTTACCGCCATGATAAATCTTGACTTCACCTCCTTCTACCGTACCCGCGACGGAAATGCTGGCGTTTTGTCCATTTTGGTCGCTAAAGGTATCGGTAGCTTGGAAGAATTGGGGAGTATTGATGGTGACGTTTCCTCCGGTTTCGTTGCTGCTTTGGGCGTTGATGGAGGCGGTGGAAATACCGCTCTCGCCTTGCAGGGTAACGTTACCCGCGTCGGTTGTTGCGGAGGTGTCAATCGCGCCTGTTGTAATGCCTTCCCCGTGACTGGTGAGGATGACATCGGCAGGGACGGTAATGTTTTCGGTTTGGATGCTGCCGCGATCGGCGGTGAGGGTAGTTGTATCGGTGGCGGAGATGTTACCCGTTACGAGATCGCCGTTGTTGGTGGTGATGGAGAGTTCTCCTTGGGTGTTGATATGTTGGGTGGCAATATTGCCGTTGGTGCTGGAGAGGGTGAGATTATCTTGAATGGTAATATTTCCCGTTTCAATGCTTTGTGCTTCGAGAATGGTTTCATTTTGGGTACTAATATTGCCCGTTGTTAAAGTTTGGGGCGTATTGGCGTTGAGAGTTTCGCGAGTTGCAATATCTCCCGTTATTAAATTTTCAGTGCGGCTAGTCAGGCTAACAGTTTGTTCTGCATCGATATTGCCTGTATTAACGGCATTTCCGGCAAGAGTTACGGTTTCGTCAGTTATGAGATTCCCTGTTGTGACGTTTCCTGCGGTGCTGTTGAGAGAAATTGCCTGTTTGGAGTCGATATGATTGACGCTGATATCTTGGTGGGCGGTGACATTGGTGGCAGTGGTATCGTTATAAACTGTACCGTTGCGGACGGTCAGGCGATCGAGAGGTGCATTTGTGCCGACGTTATCTTTGAGGGTGACGGTTTGAGCATCTAAGGTGAGTTCGTGGTTGCCGTCGAGGGTGTTGTTAAAGGTAATATTTCCGTTGCCTTCGACTTTGAAGGTGTTATTATTGGCAAGGTTTACTGTTCCATCAAAGGTTAAACTGTTGTCATTTGTGGTGATGTTGCCTTGGGAAGTTATGGCGCGATCGGCTGTGAAGGAAATTTCGCCGCCTTGGTTTGCGATCGATTGAGCATTGATCTCTGCAATTGTTATATTGCCGCCAGTGAGGCGTTTTTCATAAGGAGATGGATATGGCAATATCCGAAAAAGTAATTCTTGTTCGCCAGCATCTAGAAAAATCTTTCCCCCATTACCTAAAGCTGAAGCTGCAATAATTGAACCTGCTGTTGTATCGATATCTCCTGCCATTGTTGTTAACTCAATGTTGCCACTATCTCCACTAAAACCGGGATTAAACATTGTGATCGTTCCAGTAGAAATATTGCTTTTTGCATTGAGAGTAACATTTCCTCCATGATTTCCTCCAGCAGCATTAATAACTCCTCCAGTTGTATCGATTATTCCGAAGACAAAGTTGGGAGAAACTGTCCGGCCCGTATAATTACTTATAATGTTTATATTTCCAGCGTTTCGGTTAGCGCTGGAATTAATATCTTGGGTAATAATTTCACGGTATCCTGATATCGTTATATCTCCACCATCAATTCCTCCTGATGAATTAACTGCTCCTATTATATTTATAGTATCATCACTGTTCAGAATAATTTCTCCACCATCAAGATTTCCAGAAGAGTCAATATTGCCATTAACCAAAATACCAGCAACATCGCTGCTGCTAGATCTTCGCCCTGAATAAATATTAACGTAGCCGCCACTACCAACTTTTCCAGAAGTATTAATGTTACTAAGAATTTCAACAACAACATTTGTAGCCGAAACGAATACATTTCCAGCATTACCCAAAATATTATTGTTTGAGGTATCGAGACTATTGATAACAATATCACCCATATTATTGATGATTGAAATATTACCTCCATTTGTATTGATCGAGTTGTTAAGAAGGTAGATGTCACCCGAATTAATAAATCTGCTATTATCATTTATTCCAATTAATTCAACAGAACCACCATTAGTTTTAATATCTGCTCCAAAACTCATTGCACTACTATTGTTTCTGGCAATACCTGTTATTCTTATATTTCCCGTTCCAGTTGATTCTATAATATTACCATCTCTGTGCCTTCCTGCAATAGAACCATTTCTGTTGATGCGCGTTTCATGACCAATTCCAGTGATATTGATGTCTCCATCCTGACTTCTTATTTTAAAAGCACCGTCATGAAATATTCCATAATTTCCAACACCATAAATTCTAGTTTCTGCTCCAATTCCCATCATTTCTATATTTCCACTTCCTACAGTTTCAATAACCCCACTAAAGTTTATTCCATGATTTTGACTTCTGTTTTGCCCCCATACCCCATTTCTTGCTACTGCACGACCGTCTAAAAAAATACCACCTTCACCTGCAAAAATATTTCCACCAAATTCTATGCCATGACTAAAATATTGTGCGTCTCCTCCAAGACCATCCAAGATAATTTTTCCAGAACCAGTTGGAGAAATTCTGATATTACATCCACAGTCAATCCCTGAATGTCCTCCAAAAGTTAAATTGAATTTACCCAATCCAGTTCCACCAATTCCAGTTATTTGAATATTTCCATTTTCTGCTTGTATAGTATCACCCATTTGTAATCCATGGCTATGTAGTCCACCATGTCCTCCAGTACCCAGTAAATTTATCGAACCATCTCCTGCTAATTGGATAATATTCTTGGAAGAGGATATTCCTATATTTCCGCCACCTAAAGTCGTATTATTTGTAATTCCACCTGTACCTTGCAACGTAATGTTACCCGATCCATTAGACTGTATGGTATTTTCCTGATTGATAAGAATGCCATGATTTCCTGTTTCGGTATCATCATTTCTACCAATTCCTGTAATTTCAATATTGCCACCTTCTCCATCAATCAAACTGTTGTTTTCTATAGTAACTCCTACCTTCTCCGTTCCAACTCCTCGACCTCTCCCAATAAAATCGCCTCCTCCAGTGCGTATATTTGCGCTTGAAATCCTCAAACTCCCCCCACCCAAATTATCTGCATCACCAATCAAACGCACATCACCCCCCTGCGTTGTAATATCTGCATTAACCCGAACGTGCCGATCGCCCTCCACCGTCAACCCTACCCCAGCATTCACCATATCAATTGCCGCATCAATAAAAATATCCTGCGTCGCCGTCAAAGTCACATTTGCCAGTGCATTATTAATCGCCGTCACATTGCTCCCATTTACCACAAAATCCGTCGGATCGAGCAATAACGTGCCAAACGCTCCATTTGTCCCCGAAGCATCCACCCAACCGCGATAATCCAGCGTTTTTAACCCCGAAACCTCCACAAATCCACCATTCTCTCCCGTCGCGCTAACCCCTCCCAAAAACTGCATCTCTCCATCCGCCCAAACAATAACATTACCACCATCCGCACTTCCTCCATCCGCCCGAATCGTCGAATTTTCATCCACCCAAACGCGATCGCTTCTCGGCATCGTCCCCGATCCCTGCTTCTCACCCCCAATCCTCACATTCCCCCCGCCATCAGTCCCAGAAACATCAATTTCAGCACCGATTAACGCTATAATATCCCCCAAAACATCCACATTTCCTCCTCTTGCTACCAACTCCCCAGAAGCGATCGCGCTTCCCTCAGAAACAGGCACATTTGTTCCCCGCACCGAGATCTCATTCCCCGCGATCGTTACTCCCGTCTCCACCCCCGATCCTGTAATCAACTCTGGAATATCCACCGCACGTACCGCCACAGGATTTCCTTGCTTGTCCCGAGGCGGTTCGATTTCAAACCCCAAAACATTGCCTGCTTGCGAAATCCGCAATCGCCCCGATTCCGGCATCGCGACAATACTCACATTTCCTTCTGGAGCGATCAAACTCCCTGTATTGATGACACTTCCTGCAATCAAAGCGAGATTCTTTCCCTCACCTACCGCTAAATCTCCCGCATTGATAATGACCCCAGAGCGATCGCTTAAATCAAACTCTACAGGAGTCCCCACTAAACTCTGATAGTCATTATCCCCCAAAGCATCAAACCACAAACCATCCCCAAAACCGATTCCCTGCGCCGTCGTTACGAAAAAGTCTCCCGGCACGTTTAAAATTGCATTAGAACCAAAAACAAACCCCGAAGGATTCATCAAATAAAGGTTAGAATCACCGCCGAGAACTTGAATGAGTCCGTCAATAACGGAAGGATTGCCCCCCGTCACCCGTCCCAAAATATTCTGGATTTGCGGATTGGAGAGAAACGTGGCGATTTGATTCGCATCCAACCCCAACTCGATAAAACTGTGGAATAAGTTCGCGCCATCCCCCGACAGCGTACCGCCGTCGATAACAAACTCATTCCCATCGATATTCACGATCGTTCCCGTACCATCCGACGCGGGAACAATGGACTGAGCAAAAGTCTCGCCGCCTGCAACCAATAACGAGAGGGCAACGAAAGGAACGAGAGTTTGGGGTTTTATGGGAGCATTCATTGTTCTGAGGTTAGAGCGTCCTATTTTCTAGTTATCCCGCAGAACGAGAACTTTTTCGCAAAACCGTCAACAAAAATTTATGAGATATGCGGCGATCGCGATTTCTCAGAGATTGAATGCCAATTGAGAAATGAGATTGTCCTTCCTATCGCCGATCCGCCGGGGAATCGAATTCCCCGTCTCATACAAAAAGTCCTCTCAAGAGGACTGTACTCGTCAATTTCAGGTAAAATCTCGCGTTCGCAATCCATTTTAATGGATTTTTTATATGAGACAGGGATTTTCACTCCCTGGCGGATCGGCAATGAGAAAGTTAATGCTATTACCAATTTATTCTCTAAATTTATGAAGAGATCGCTGCGATCGCTCTGGAATTTCCTGTAAGCGATCGCGCTAAAATTATTCTTCTTTGCCAGAGCGATCGTGGTCTATCATTCTTCAATGATAAAGGAAAATGATAAAATCATCAACTCATCTCCATCAATTCCCGAATTGTCTTATCCAATCCCTCGACCCGATCGCGATCGCCCAACATCTCATAAATCCCCCTTGCTTGCGTCAATAAATCGACAGCTTCGGTAAAATTCTGCATGGCAGCGCGGACTCGTCCCAACCCCTCGTAAGCGATCGCTTTCTCCTCCAAATTTGCCTCCTCTGCCAAAGCGATCGCGCGTTTATAATGCTTGGCGGCGGGAGGAGCAACGAGCAAGCGATCTTGATATAATTCCCCAATTAATAAATGTAAAGCAGCCGTTTCTTTGCCCGTTGTTAAAACATTGTCCAACAGCAGAATTGCTTCGGAAACTAAATCGTGTTCCAGATAAAGTCGTGCGGTTGCCAACACCTTCGCTTCCTCAGAAATGACTTGCTGAATTAAGAGGGATTGGCGCGATCGCAATTCTTGTCTTTTGATTTCATCGAGTAATTGAAAGCCCATTCCACCTAACTGTATGGGTTCTTCAAAAGATGCTGCTCCTATATCGGCTTCCACCACGAGCAAATAATCCCAACCCGGTTGCAAAACCTGCCCGTCAGATTGAGGGACATAAGTGACGCGATCGCCTGTGGTTTCAACGCTCCATTTCATCTCCCGGCCATCTTCCGTTACCCCCGTCACCGTTACCAGATAGCTCGTCGCCCCTGTCTCTTATACAC
>JBFRWJ010000363.1:0-3010 GCA_051439525.1 Spirulina sp.
GGTGTATTGAAGATAAGTTCCCAAATAGTTGAACGCGATCGCTAAATAAATTATACCCATGCCGAGGATGAGGGATAAGATGAGGGGATCGAAGAGGAGTTCTTTCATGGCTTGTTGAGGCGATCGCGGAATTTTATCAATTTGTAAATATATCTCTGGGTAATACTCTCGGTTTTGTTAACTTTTTTGTCGGAATATTGTTCGATCTTGATATATTTAACGTTCTTTAACGTTTAAAACATGGGCATCCTCAAATCGTGTTCAATAAACTCTAAATCAACTCAATAGATGTAAAGGCCGCAAACAGCACTCATGCTGTTCGTTTTTTCTGGCTATTTTTGGGGAATGGCAATGTACGAACCTTCTGAACGAGATGAGTTAGCCTTAGAATTCCGTCGAGAGCGTTCGGTTCGTCGGGTAGCCGCTATCCTTGAAGGCAAACGCAGGCGCATTCGGGCGGATCTCAAACAGTTACTCGCCCATATTTTCCTGTTAATTCCGACTTCGGAATTGACGGGCGATCGCAATTCTAAGTTGATACTACTGGAAGATGCTGCGGAACGGTTGAGGGATGAAACATTCTCTCAGTTACTCCTAGAGCTTTTGCGGGAACGAAAATGAAATCGGCAATCTTCACAGATTTCGGATTTGACGTTGTCGCCGCTTTCTCAATCGTCTGAAAACAAGACTTAAGACGAACAAAACAATAATTCCCGCCAGCAGGGGAAGAAGCAGGGCAAGAATCGATAGGGTAATGGCACTGAGGGCTTCTAGGGTGGCGAGGATGCTATTGCCCAAGCCTCCCGTGGTGGTGGTGGACGCTAAGCGAGTCACGCTGGTGAAACTTTCGATCGCTCCGGCAGTTCCTCCCCCGGCGATCGCTGCCAAACTCCAGCGCAATAGGGGATCGGCATCTCCCAAACTGGCTGCCGTGACGACAGTGCCAAAGGCAATGGCAGTGGGGATTTCCAGCGTGTCTAGAAAATTATCCACCACGGGTAAATAATAAGCCGCAATTTCGATGAGGGTGGCGATCGCGAAGGTAATCAGGGCGGGATAAGTCCCAATCCAATCAAAACCGGGGGCGAGGGTCAAGTTTCCGGTTAGGGAGGCAATACTCATGGCTAAAGGGGGAATAAAAATCCGAAACCCACAGGCAGCACTCAGGGCAACTCCCAAACAAATTCCAATCGCGAAATCGATCATAACAATAGGCCATAGATGGTAATTCTGTTATAGATCGTCCGAGCAAAATTTGTGCGCTTTTCTTGAAAATACAGCTCGATCGGAGATTTTCTCACTCCAGTTTTTGTCTCTCGGGAAGGAGTAATCCCCGCAGGATTTGAGGAACGAATTGAGTGCTTAAAAAGTCGGGTCGAGGATGATTGCCTAAAGTGGTATCGCAATTTAAAACGGGGTTTTTCAGGCGATCGGGAATGGCGTTGCTCCCGCAAGCCGCCCCAATCAAGCCGCCGACAATACAGGCATTGGTATCCGTATCGCCTCCCCCGGAAAGGGTTTCGCGAAGGGCTTCTTCATAATTCGTTCCTAGTCGTAAATGTCGGAAACTGTGAATAAAGGCAATCTTAATAAATCCAATCTGGGGAGAATAAGGAATGTTAAGATTATTTGCCGCCGCGTCTAACCAATCGCTCACCTCTTCGCAGCCGCGAGAATCTGGTAAAGAGAGAGCGCGATCGCGTTGCTTTTCCAGCCAAGTTCGGGCGCGATCGAAGGCTAATTGACGATTGCCTAAATCTCGCATTAAACTGGCAATGGCAAGGGTATAACAAGCAACGGCATAGTAACAAGTGGGATTGGGATGAGAGAGGCTCGAATCCTGCCGGGCATAGTCGGCTAATTCTTCATCGGCAAATCGATGTCCCCAAATTCCGAGCGGGGTAATTCTCATCAAACTCCCATTGGCTTTCGACCCCAAACAGCGCTCTTTAGCCGCTTGAGTCATCACGGCAGCTACGCCTTTTGTTGCTCGCAAATCGCGCCATTTTCCTTCTGAATGAGAGCCAATGGAAGACACTGTCGTTCTGCCAATATCGAAGGGATGAGAATCAATCCAACGGGCATAATTTTGCGCAATTTTCTCTAAATTAAAGATGGGACTTTCTGCTAATGCTTGCGCCAAACAAAGAGTTAACTCGCCATCATCGGTAATCTGTCCGGGGGCAACCCTTAAAACGCCTCCACCCGGCATATTCATGGCGCGATCGCATTCTTCTAAAGTCACTTGACTTTGAAATTCTAAAACAGCTCCGGCGGCATCGCCGACTAATGCCCCGAGCAAACAACCAAAGGCAGCATCTTCAAGATTTTGAGGGTGCATTTCAAAAATGTAAATCTATAGTAGGGTGGGTAGGCAGTCATCTATATTGTCAAGATTTGATGATTATATCCTGCCCATCCTACAAACTGTTTGTGCAAAATTGAGATGTACCTTTCGATTTCAGTCTAGGGCGCTCTTGACAAAAAGATATTCTTTTGATACATTGAATCACAAAAATATTTGAATTCAATTAATCTTTAGAAACATTTTAGATGAGTCCATGATTATACTCGAAAAAATCAGAAATAAGATTGCACTCATGCTATACACTGCTAAATTGCGGGGTCGTCTGAGGAATGCTGCCCGGAATTTAGAGCGACCGCGATCGATTCTATTTTATACCAGCCATAAATGTGCTTCAACGTTTGTCGGGAAATTATTGGATACAATCTGCAAAAAGTCTCAATATGAAATCATCGATTATGCCGGGACGATTTGGGGAGCGGGCGATCGCTTAAAGCATATCGAAAGTCCTTACGAATTATTTTTAGAGAGAGCTTATAGTGACTTGTATTCTCTTCATGGTAAAATCTATGCCCCTCAGAGAGAATATTTGGATTTTCCCGGTCGGACTAAATTTAAGCACATTTTCTTTTTGAGAGATCCGAGAGATGTTTTAATTTCTGCTTATTATTCTTTTGGGTTTACCCATTTAGAACCCTCGAGAAG
>JBFRWJ010000364.1:0-4272 GCA_051439525.1 Spirulina sp.
TTTAGGAATTTTTACGACTCAATGAGAGTGAGCAATTGTGCGGGAAAGTTAGTAATTGTTAGAAAATCGTTAACTGTTAATGAACCCTCTTTTCAATATCTCTCCATTGACGGCAATGCACTGGATAGAGCCAGATGGCAAAGAGCAGAAATTCTTAATAGATGGCGCTACCATCTCGATAACTCAGCGTCAATGGTATTGGCTTCCGACGGAATTTGGGCGGGTTTGGTAGGGATTCAACCCATCACAATCCCATCAATCATTGACGATCCGCCAACCCCCGATCCTCAAGAGGAGAAAGAAGAGATTGTCACGAAGCCCTATGCCAAGGTCATTCAATTCTGTTCTTCTCTTGCCGTTTCCGAACAAGTCAGAGCTTACCCCTACGAACTCGATCTCCCACCGATCTCCATCACCTCCGGACTGGGGATAAACTTCCTCGATCTGACCGCTTCCCCCCCAATTGTTGACGTTTTCGGTACGGGAGCTAAAGCCGGGGGCGCTACTGGACGAGGAGAGACTCCAACCGTTCGAGGGGTAACGCTAGGAGCCCAAGCAGGAGGGGCGATCGCCTCGGGAGAAACCCCTCGAGTTCGAGTTGAGGTCAGTGGCACATCAGCTCGAGGAACGCGAGGGCAAGGTGACGCTCCTATTGTCCAAGTTTCTGCAAACAATTAAAAGGAGGAAGAAATGGCAAGCAAAGTATTTGACTGGGTGCTTTACGACTACCTGAGAGCGCAAATCAATTTCAACAGCAATTCATTCCACTGTCATCTCGTGACGGTAGAGCCAGCGAGTACGATAACTTTGGTTTCAGAAATCGCTAAACCCACTACAGGCGGCACTTATGCCAGCCAAAACCTACAGGATATTAGCAATAATTCCAGCAACAGAATTGTCCAAGTTGGTTCGGGTGTTAAAGTCGTTTTTCAAGACCCTCTTTGGGCAAACTTGACGACAGGGGATAATGCTCCACTTACCGGATTAGTTATTAGTTATGGTTACTATGGCTATGATTCCGATAAAGTCATCTCGTATATCGAACGAGAAGTAGCAGGCGTTCCTACTCCTTATACTCCAGACGGTTCGCCATTCGCATTCGACTTACAAACTAACGGTATTCTTCAATTTACTCTCTCATAAAAATGGCAATTTCTGGCGGAACTACAAGAGAATGGGTCTCCTATCTCGCCCAACTTCAATGGGGTCTCGTTCCGACTCCTCAATCTTTCAAATTCATTTTGGCAGATAATGCCGCATGGACTTCATCGACTCCAAAAATAGACTATATTAAAACAGAAATCGATGAAGAAAACGGCTATTCGCGATACGATCTATTAATTTTAGAAAGCGAAATTATTTATGATTCGCTCAGCAAGCGAATGGAATTGTCTTCACCGAAGCGTTGGAATGTAACGGCAAACGGACTGGCATTACAGTGGAATGGATTCGCGCTTTTGGCTAATGCTTCCGAGCGAGCCAATGCTCTTTTAGAGTCGGTTAATGCGGCAACTGACACCCTCACGCTAACAGCCCACGGGCTAACAGATGGTGACGAAGTTATTATCAGACCCGAAGCCGGAGCTACTCTCCCCACGGGTTTAACAGAAGATATTTTCTATGTCGTCAATTCAACCGCAAATAACTTTCAATTATCCGCGACCCATGGCGGATTGGCAATAGATTTTACGGACAATGGTTCTGGAGATTTTCGATTGAAATATGCAAACGGCTTGGTCGTTCAGGCTTACGTTAACGACCAAACTCAAACCATCCCAGACGGGTCAACGCAACCCTTTGACTGGGATTTCAAACTTTTTAATTCTGGACTCTTAACGGGCAATGACTGGTGATCCCCAAAATCTAGCTAGAGAAAGCCTTGAAAACAGGCGAGAAAGGATGCAAAGTAATACCGCACAAAGGGCTAAAGATACTTGGCGGCAAATTCCTGATGTGCGATATCAGGGATACAATTCTGCACAGGGGCAGCCTGTTGTTACGGCAGGTGGTGAACCCCATCTCAGGGGACGACTCAACACAAACGGAAATCTTCAATCTGGCGCTCAATTACAGGAATTCGGGGGAAGGGGAGGGATTCCAAGGCTCAATCAGATGAGTCACAAGAAGCAAGTGTTGCCAGAGGAGAAGCAAAAAGGAAGACAATCAGGGAAGATAAAAATATTATTTTCTCTCGAGAAAAACGGGATTGTAGAATTCTATGTTGGTGGCGATCGTCGCAATCCGAAAAAATACGCTCAAGTTATCAATACACATATTATACCTCAATTTGTCAACCTAGGGGATGGTTTGAACAATTTCATTCTGTCTATTGCAGTTCAGGATACAACTCTCACTTCCACACTCAATTACTACAAAGGAAACCAGCACAAAAAGATTGAGAGCGAGACGGGATTTTATTCCCTAGGCGAGCAATTTTGGCGGACAAGAAAGGAATTGGCAGATAATTCCCAATCCACATTTTCTCTAATAGCAGCAGAGATTGGCAATTTCCAATGGTCAAATTCTTTCGAGTGGTCGATCGTCTACTCCAATAAATTATTCGGTTTTGATTTTGTGCGGGAGAATTTTCTGAAATTGACCAGACTGCACTACGCATATCATGGGGAAATTGGATCGCCTGTCGCACACGAAAGCAGATATAACGAAGACTTTAGAAATGAGGGAATAGAAGTAATTTATTACGGAAACGAACTCGGTCTTTCTCTTCCTTCAAAAGAAAGATACGGAACAAATTCCGGGGTAATTTTCGGACTGCATCCCCAAGAAGGAACAATTAATGGGACTTTTTCGGAAATCCATCGACGAATCGACAATTTAGAAATTAATGGGAATGGAGGACTCTATTCCCAGACATTACGGAGAGATTTTATTACTGATTTCTCTTACAATACGGCGATCGAACCTGCTAAACCTAGCGGGAATTTTAGTGCTTCTGGAGCAATTGAAATCGGAGATATTCGCCACGGAGAAGGATACCCCGGATACACTGTTGGCAAATCTGGGACTCTATTCGATGCCAATGTATGGGAGCGAAGAACAAACGAAATCAAACCAAAACAATTTCTAAACGGAGTGGAAATGAACGAAAGGAGAATTGGACAATCGTTGATTAAAAATGACTTATATTCGATTGAAAAACTCTTTTATAAAGAAGGAGATAATACAAATCATTCTACAATACAAATAGACAAATCTCAGGGAAGCCAATGGCTAGATCCGATAGAAAAAAGAGTGAAAAATTATCCTATCCCCAAAAAATTCCTCGAAAACGAATCTTTTAAATTATTAGGGAGCAGCTATCATCCATGAACCCACTAGAACTCGCCCAAAACCGACTCCAAAACAGCCGCGACCTAACTGCACAACGGACAGCCGATCGCTATTACGCCCCATCGGGTCTGTCTGGCTCTTACGCGGGACACGATTCCCGTACTGGCGAGGATGTCCTGAATACACCTTCCGGTGCGATCCGAGTCAAGTCGGTGAGCAGTGGTATGAGCCAGCAAGGGGAAGTTGTTGGGGTCAGTCTCCCTCGAGGAGGGATGGCTCAGTCCTCCCAGATGCCATCGTAACTATTATTCTATTCCGGGATAATTCTTAGTTCGTAAGTAACCGGATCGATTTCTAATGGGATGTTGAATTCATCAAGTTTTTGAGCGAACAAAGCGAGCCGCGAAATCCCACTAATTTCGACTTCACAGGCTGCAATAACAGAAGGATAAACGAGTGATTCGTTCCACAGCTCTCTTTGATCTTCTAAGACTTCTGGTTCGATTGGAGGAATCTTCCAAGCGTCGCGAATTTCATTGGCAAGCGCAAATGATTGGGAAGCTATCGCGTCCTGAATAGGGCGGAGAATAGGTTGGCGAATATCTCTGATAAAGGCTTTCCAATTCTCAATAATTCGATCGATCTGGATGGATGGATCGGTGTCTGGTTGTGGAACAGTGGGAATATCCTCTAAAATCCATTTTCGAGATTCGCTCTTGAAAATGGCTCTTTTCCCATCGGGGATTTCAGGAGGGGCGATCGGGGTGGCATGAGCAGGAATTAAAAAGTTTCCCGATTGTAAGGGATCGCGATCGGCTTGTCCTTCTCCTAGGAATTGTTGGGTTTGAGGATGATAGTGATAGATTATCAATTTTCTTTTTAATATTTAATAATCGGCAATAAAGACAATTTCTTTCCTCTCGTTTCATGACTTGTTCGATCTACTAAAGAAGCATCTAACTGAACATCATAATCAAAGCG
>JBFRWJ010000365.1:0-27927 GCA_051439525.1 Spirulina sp.
TATTGCCTTTGCCAAATTTAGGAGAGGAAACGGCTCGGGAAACGGCGACAGACTCTCAAACTCCTGCCAGCAAAGCGATCG
Source organism: Spirulina sp. (assembly GCA_051439525.1). Lineage (GTDB taxonomy): Bacteria > Cyanobacteriota > Cyanobacteriia > Cyanobacteriales > Spirulinaceae > CCY15215. The sequence goes on from JBFRWJ010000365.1 coordinate 82, forward strand.
ACAATCAGATTGCGGATTTTACGCGGGAATCTACTTCAGAAAATGCTCGTTCCTCAGAAGGGAGCGCTCCCGGGGGGGAGATCGAAGCCCCGCAAGCATATTTGGCCTCCTCAGAACAGCTTTTGCGGAATGTAACCGAGGCGGAGGAACAACAACCTTCAGAGCCAAAGAAAGGGTTCAACCATCGCCTTTTGACCCCGATGGGAGTGAGTGCGGTCTTCGTGTTGGGTATTGCGATCGCTCTAGGAGGCGTAACATTCTTTTATCCCGATCTATTGACGCGTTTGGGGAGAACAACAAATCGCGATGGCGCGGAAACGGCCAGTCAACCCGTAACAACAGGTTCATCCCCTACCGCAACCCCTCAACAGTCACCCCTCAATCTCACGGGTCCGAATTTAGCCACGGATGAATTTACCCCGGTTAATCCGGATTCTCTCAGTACGGTGGAAACCAATCCCAATACCCAAGGGTCTCCCGCGTTACCGACTCCCAATATTGCATCATCTCCAGGGACTTCATCTTCCCCCACAACGGGTTCGGATTTAACGACCGCGTTATTGCCTCCCAATCTCTCTCAACCCGATCGACCCCCTGCACCGCCTTCTGTTGCGCCGTCTCCCGCCCCCGCGCCGCAACCTTCACCAACTCCCGATCCCCTTCTGGAAAATGCCCCGGCGGCTCCCGGTCGCGGCGATCGCTTTTATTATGTCGTTGTGGATTATGCGGGGGCATTTTCTCTGCAACAAGCCAGAGCGATCGTTCCCGAATCCTACGTCCGTAATTTCCCTCAAGGGGCGCAGATTCAAATGGGAGCATTTTCTCGGGAACGAGAGGCAAAATCCCTCGTTGCTCGCCTCGAACAACGGGGAGTTAAAGCGACGATTTATCGTCGGGAGTGACCTTCATCCTTCATCCCTCATCCTTCATCCTTCATCCTTCATCCTTCATCCCTCATCCCTCATCCTTTCAGAGTTCCTTCATCCTTTCAAAAATTCGAGATAGCGATCGCTTAACTCTTTCACGGCTAATTCATAAAATCGTTGCCCGTGTTCTGGGGTGGCTAAAGCGGGATTTGACCCCATGCGTCCGTCGGGGTAGGAACGACGAAAATCTACTGCGCTATAAATGCCATAACCCGAGGCAACCTGTGGGGATAAGGGGGCTGTTTTAATCGCATCGGGATACAGGTATTGCGTCAAGGCGACTTCGCTGGGTGTTGCATGGGCTCCTTCTTCTTTCCCGTAGAGTTCCTTGGCAAGTTTGTACACCGAACCGCACATAAACCAATTTCCCACCCGACAGCGCACGCGATCGCTATTGGGGACGTTCAAATTAGCCAAATGATAATACGTTTCTGAAAACGCAGCCTTGAGGGTGGCAATATTACCCCCGTGACCGTTGATAAAAAAGAAATGGGTAAATCCGTAGCGCGCCAAACAAGTTATATAATCGCGAATCACTTGAATGAGGGTACTCGGACGCAGGCTGATGGATCCCGGAAAGGCAGTATGATGCAATGCCATTCCCACATTAATCGTGGGTGCAACTAAGGCTTGCGTTGCTTCCCCCACCCCTTTGGCGATCGCTTCGGCACAAATGGCATCGGTGCCGATCAAACCCGTGGGCCCGTGTTGTTCCGTTGAGCCAATGGGAAAAATAATCCCTTGCGATCGTGTTAAATAGTCTTCAACTTCCGGCCAAGTCCTTAACTGCAAAAGCATAATAATTTATTTTTGGGTCAAGAAAATAACAATACTGGAAAAGGGAAAAAAATTAAATTCTCCAGATTAAAAACGCCAATCTTTTCCGTTATAGTGTATATATTGCAGAGAAAGCCATATTTTTTGATTTTATGCTGTCGCTCGATATACCAAACAGCGCCACCAAACCGGAGTTATCCACTCCCCCCTACATTCTGGTGGTAGAAGATGAAGATCTCATCCGCGAGATGGTCGTACTGGCTCTCAAAGAGCAAGGTTATGAAGTGATGACGGCGATCGACGGACGAACGGCACTGAATTTATTGCAAGAAGCCGAATCTCCTGCTAATTCCTCCTTCGATCTGATTGTCCTCGATTTGATGTTACCCCAAGTGAACGGTCTAGATCTGTGTCGTTTGTTGCGCTATCAAGGCAATACCATTCCCATTTTAATTCTCAGTGCCAAAGCCAGCGAAACCGATCGCGTTTTGGGTTTAGAAGTCGGTGCTGATGATTATCTTACCAAACCCTTTAGCATGCGAGAATTAGTCGCTCGCTGTCGTGCTTTATTGCGCCGTCAAAGCTTTAGTACCACGACCAAACCATCGGTCTTACAATTTAAGGACGTGACTCTGTTTCCCGAAGAATGCCGCGTGATGGTTAACAAAAAAGAAATTTCCTTATCGCCGAAAGAATTTCGCCTGTTGGAATTATTTATGAGCTATCCCCGACGGGTATGGTCTCGCGAACAATTGATCGATCGCGTCTGGGGTTTAGATTTCCTTGGAGATACTAAAACTGTAGACGTTCACATTCGCTGGTTGCGGGAAAAATTAGAAGAAGATCCCAGCAAACCGCAATATATTGTTACCGTTCGCGGATTTGGCTATCGCTTTGGTTGAAGCACCGCATTGATTTTTTATGATTCGTGGGTCATTGTCGAAAACCATTTGCAATAGAGCTGTCCGGTCTGGGGATCTTTAAACCAGACTGCCGTCAAGCGATGTTTGGGTTTAACCGTTGGCTTTGTCAGGGGTGGATAAGCGGTGGGTTGAGATTTCGCGATCGTTTGCATAATTCTCCTTGAAAATTGAGAGACGATTGAGATTCAAACATTACAATTAATTTGTTCTTAACTCGATCTTAACCTAATGACTGAGGGGAAATGTGATTTAGATCGCTCTGCAATAGAACTTTAAGGAGTCGGACGTACAAATTCCCATCTCTGTAAAGAAAATTAAATCGGAGTTAATACTTAAATTTCTCAACACCTTTCGCGCTCTCCCATTGCTCTAGCTTCTATCATGAAGATGGGTATTCCGATCGAGTTCTTGGGTCTATTTTTTCTTGGAAATCACCTTATCCTTTATTGTCGGACTGGTCATCGGGTTAGGGATTTGTGGGTTCAGACAATATCAATTTAATCGTAAAGTTCGACATATCCTGACCTTATTGCCTCATCGCGAGGACTTTGAATCGTCTCTCCCCCTTTTGTCTCGCTTGCGGGGAGCCATGAATTGGCTGGCGCGATCGCACCAGCAACTCGAAGAACAATTACAGCAACTGCAAGAGGCGGTGGAGAGGGCTCCCGTGGGTTATTTACAGGTCGATCGCTTTAATCAATTACTCTGGTGCAATGAAGTTTCTCGACAACTGTTGCACATCGATCGCTGGAACCCGAAACGCCAACGGTTGTTATTAGAATTAGTCCGATCCTATGAACTGGATCGACTCATCGAAAAAACTCGCCAAGAACAAGCTCCCCAGCAGCAAGAATGGGTCTATCAAATTACCGCTTTATCTGGAAAAACACCTCCATCGTCATCGGCTTCGGTACGATCGCTCGATTATTCCGTCACCTTACGCGGCTCGAGCGTCCCCCTACCGGAAGGACAGGTGGGGGTTTTTTTAGAAAATCGACAACCCGTCATTGATGCGATCGACTCTCGCGATCGCCTTTTTTCCGATCTAACCCACGAACTGCGAACTCCCCTAACTTCTATCTACCTCGTCGCGGAAGCCCTACAAACTCGGGTCGATCCGTCCTTAAAAACATGGGTCGATCGCGTCGTGGGAGAACTCGATCGCTTAATCTCCCTCATTAATCATGCTTTAGATGTCACGCAACTTCAGCAACAATCATCAGAGAGTCTCGACCTTCAGCCCTTAAATTTAAAAGCGTTATTATTCTCTGTTTGGCAAAGCTTAGAGCCTCTCGCCCGACAAAAAGACCTAACATTCAATTATGTCGGGGAAGAGTCTTGGCAAATTCTCGGCGATCGCGATCGTCTCGTACAGGTTTTTCTCAACATCTTGGATAACAGCATTAAATATAGCCCCGATCGCGGTTCAATCCGGGTTGAAGTCAAAATCGAGGGGTCGCGCGAAACGCGAACCGAACCAAAATCTTGGATTACAATTGATTTAATCGACTCGGGATGCGGCTTTCGCGAGTCGGACTTAGAGCGAGTGTTTGAACGCCTGTATCGGGGGGATGCGTCCAGACAAAGGACGGTTAATTCCTCGGGGTCGGAAGAGTCTTCTCGCCGTCGGGGAAGCGGTTTGGGGCTAACCATCGCCCAACAGATCGTCCTCGCTCACGGTGGCGCGATCTCCGCGAACAATCATCCCGAAACGGGCGGAGCATGGTTACAAATTCAATTACCCAAATTTCATTAAATCTTAACATTCCCTTGCTATCAAGGTTTTATATGCAAGTCTTTATAACTTGTCCGAGGATCGATCTGGGGCGATCGATTCTTTTTTCACTTTAGTTCCCAGTGGTTAAAAAAATGACTCTTTCTTCTTATGTGACACCTGCCACCAAACTCGAACGCTCTCTAAAGCAACTCAATCAAGATGTATTGCGGATGGGAACGCTAGTCGAACAGTCGTTTCGCTTAAGTCACCAAGCTCTTTGTGCGAAAAATTTGGACGCGATCGCGCAAATTACTCCGATCGAGAAACAAATTGATGTTTATTATCGTCAAATCGAACTCGATTGTGCAAAAATCATTACATTGCAGCGTCCAGTGGCTTTAGATTTACGATTATTAAATGCTTTTATGCACCTCGTGCGAGATTTAGAGCGCATTGGCGATTATTCCCAAGATTTGGCAGAATTAGCCATGAAATTAGCTTCTTATGCGCCTCATCCTTGTCTGTCAGGAATTGAGGAAATGTCTCGTAATGCTCAAAAAATGCTCGCCACCAGTTTAATGGCTTTAACCGAGTTGGATGCAACGGCGGGACGACAAGTTAAAATTATGGACGATTTGGTTGATGATGCCTACGATCGCCTTTATCACACCCTTGCACAAGCCAAAGATATTAAGGGATCGATAGAACCCATTTTATTAATGGTCTTAGTCATTCGTCACTTAGAACGCATGGCGGATCATGCCACAAATATCGGTCAGCGCGTTGCTTATATTGTTACGGGACAAAGACAATGAACAATGAACAATGAACAATTATCAATGAACAGTTATCAATGAGGAAAAAAACTAGACTTTTACAGTTGGCTTTATTGCTTTTGGGTTGTTTTTTTGTGGCGGAGTTGTTGGCAGCGACTTTCAGTCATAGCTTATCCTTGGTGGCCGATGCGGGTCACGTTTTTTCCGATATTGCCGCACTGGGAATTACTTTAACGGCAACTTGGTTAACTTCTCGTTTTGAGGAAAAGGATTCGAGATCGCCTTTTTCCCGAGTTCCTTCTCAAATTGAAGCGATCGCGGCATTGGTTAATGGTATAAGTTTATTGGGAGTTGCGATTTGGGTGGGATGGGAAGCGATTCTGCGCCTGAGTTCTCCGCACTCGGAAGTGCAAGGATTACCAATGTTACTCCTCGCCATTTTAGGACTGATTGTTAATGGGATTAATGCGATGGGATTGTATCGTTGTAGTTGCGGCGATCTCAATCTCAAAAGTGCCTTTTTTCACGTTGTTGCGGATGTCGTTTCTTCCTTGGGGGTGATTTTAGCCGCGATCGCGGTAATGTGGTTACACTGGTTTTGGGCGGATGGTGTGGTCAGTTTGTTGGTTTGTAGCGCGATCGCTTTGTTAGCTTTGCCTTTATTGGTGCAAAGTTTGCGCCGATTATTCAGTCAGAAAATAGAGCCATTTGCTCCGGTTTGCGATCTCGAACCCGAAGCGATCGAACAAATTCTCTATCCTTCTCTCGAAGATTTACTGAAAAAATAAAGACAAGGGAAAGAGACCGCAAAAACCATGAGCCGAAAAACAAATAGAGATCGTGCTCGGAAAAAGCAACTTTCAAGGGGAAAACACAGACAATTCCACACTGCAAGCCTCCCGCTTCACGGTCGGTCATTGTTAATTGCTCATTGTTAATTGCTCATTGTTAATTGTTCATTGAAATGACAGCTCCGTCATAATCACGGCTCGATAGGGAACGACTCCCGACTCTTTACTCTGCAAACATCGGGCCACCCCGCGAGAGAGATCGAGAGTGCGGGGATAAATATAGGGCCCGCGATCGTTAATGCGGATAATCATGGTTTCTTGATTTTCTAAATTCGTCACTTTCAAATAGGTATTAAACGGCAAATAAGGATGTGCGGCGGTGAATGCTTCTTGATCGTAGATTTCGCCATTCGCCGTGAGGCGACCGTGAAAATAAGGCCCGTACCAAGAAGCCAAGCCATGAAATTCTTGATGGGTTTCCGTCACGCGGTACATTTGTTGTTGTGCTTCCACCAGTCTCAGAGGTTTGGCATCCAATGCCTCGCGAATGGCATTGACCCAGTTAATCAGCACCAATTCGATATTTTCGTCATCCTCGAGGGAAAAGGAGTCATCCGCCACAAAGAGTAAGCGATCGCCCATCATGGCGGCGGGATATTTCCCTAGGATGATGGGTTTGATGAGATTGGCATTAAAGTTCGGATTCCCAAAAACTTGTACTAAACGCGAGGCAATTAATTTGACTTGTTGCGAGTTGTTGAGGACGATCGCAACTTTTCCGTTAATGAGAATGCGATATTCCTTTTCTTCGGGGGAAATTTCCTCGGGCTGTTGAGACGTTGGCGAATACCAAACGTTGACTAGACGAGAATGCGATCGGAAGGATTTCGGTTGAGGAGAAATGGGGGGATCGATTTCCACAACGGGTATTGAGCGATCTTTCGAGGTTTCGGAATCGGACGTGTCAAAAATACTTTGCATGACTTTTGCCAGTCTTCCCCGCAAATGCAAACCCAGAAACCCCTGTTTGGGAAGATTCGGATCGGGAACTTCTGGGAGTTGCGCCCACCGTTCCGTTTTATTGGATAAAGACGGACAAAAGGCGCGTTCTGAGGCCGGTTCCCAAGCAATTCTTTTGCTGGCTAACTGCCAAGGTACGGTACTTGCGGTTGAGGTTTCCCCATGATTCCCGGAACGATAGTGTAGGGAACGACCCAACACGAGTCCCGAAGCCAGAGAAGTTTCAGAACTCGCAACCAACAAACTCCCCGTCCCGTTGCCGATCGCGGCCAAGGCGCGATCGCTTTGGCGACCAAAATCGAGACCGGGCGTTGAAACGAAGACAATCCCCAAAAAGGACGCTAGCCAAGACGTTTTGAGAGAGAACATGAGCGGTGACTCCGGTTGTTAAGCACTCGAATCCCGAAAGCGACTCTTAGTATACAAAAATTTCGGGATCGCTGTTGAATAGAATGGGGATCCTTACCCCTCATTGCCCAAACTTCTCTCGATTATAGGCATCTTTACTCAAAGAAATGATAAGTTATAGTAACTGAATTGATTAGAATTGATAAACTCAACGGTATGTTAGAGAGAACTTTTTACATTGTTGATGTCTTTGCCATCGATCGCTATACGGGGAATCAATTGGCGGTCTTTGCCAATGCAGAAGGGTTGAGCGATCGCGAGATGCAGGCCTTGGCGCAAGAAATGAATTATTCGGAAACAACATTTATATTAGGGGACGAAGAAACCCGGGGCGGCTATGACGTGCGGATTTTTACCCCCGCTCGAGAATTACCGTTTGCCGGACATCCGACCCTCGGAACGGCTTATATTTTACGGAAATACAGAGGGGATAGGGCGCGATCGTCGATTAATCTCAATCTCAAAGTGGGACAAATTCCCGTTACCGTACAAGAAGGAGAAGATGGGAAAGAATTATTCTGGATGAAACAAAATGCACCAACTTTTCAGCAAGAATTATCCTCAGAGCGTTTAGCTGACGTTCTCTCCTTAAATTCGGAAGAGATTGATGAGAATTTTCCCATCCAAGAAGTCTCTACAGGAATCCCTTTTATTATCGTTCCGTTGAAAAAACATCTTTCTCTCAAACAAATTAAATTGCAACGCGAAAAGTATTTTGCCTTAATTGAAAAGACGAAAGCCCAGGCTATCTTAGTGTTTTGTCCGGAAACGAACTTCCCCGAAAATCAATTAAGCGTTCGCGTCTTTGGCGAAGCATTAGGGGTGATTGAAGATCCGGCAACGGGGAGTGCTAATGGTTGTTTGGCAGGCTATTTGGCACGGTATGATTATTTCGGCGATCGCCCTGTCGATATTCGTGTCGAGCAGGGTTACGAGATCGCTCGCCCTTCCCTACTGTTTTTAAAAGCCACAAAAACGGAGAGGGAAATTGAAGTATTGGTCGGGGGAAAGGTCATTGAAATTGCCAAAGGACAGTTAGTCTAAAGGTTTGGCGATCGACGATGAAGTCATAGAATTGTGCCGCTTTTGAAATTGTCAGGGCAACTTTCTGAAAATTGCTCCCGTCTTGAGAAGAGAACAAAAAAATAGAAAAGTTTCCGGAGCGGGAAGGGATCGTTGCGAAAGTAAGGAAGGGAGATCCAAAGAGCCAAATCTTTGTTATTGCCATTCCGGCTTTCTATTTTTTCGTATTTCTCTAATCAGTTGATCCCATGAAATCAAAGGTGTTTTTCTTGGGAGCGATCGCGGCGGGTGCAACTTTAAATTGTGCTGCGGCTGCGGATGCTGCCCAACTCGTTTCTTGGCAGTTTGATGCCCGACAAAACCGCTTAATTTTTAATACCGATGCGGGGGTTCAACCCAGTGCAAAATTAATCTCTAATCCCGATCGCTTGGTGATCGATTTACCGGGGACGCGGTTGGGGCGCAAGACGACCCATCAAACCGTCGGCGGCGCGATCGCCGGCATCCGAGCGGGACAATTTCAAGCCCATACGGCGCGATTGGTGGTAGAGTTTGCGGAAGGATATACCATCGATCCCCAACAGGTGCGGTTTGTGGCGACAACTCCCTATCAATGGGTAGCACAACTTCCCGATCCCATCGCCCGTTCGCGAAGCGTGTCTTTAGACGTATCGCCTCAATCCCCCCGAGAAAAACCCCCTAACCCTTCCGATTTTCAGATTACCCGCAATGGTTTCTTTCTCCGCTTAAACGGTCAAACCCCGAAAGTTAGGGTCGATCGCAGCCGCACCAGGCGTCAAGTTTACATTCACCTCGACGGGGCAAAAATTTCTTCTCCCCAACGCCAATCCGTGAATCGCTACGGAGTGAGAGAGATGGCGATGGAACAAGTGACTCCCACGATCGTTCGCCTCACTTTAAACGTATCTCCTGATAGTCCGGATTGGACGGCGGCGGCAAGTTCATCGGGGGTCGCGATCGTCCCCGAAAGCGGGATGCAAGGTTTGCGAGAAGACAGCCCCGCCCCGGAAAACAGCCATCCCGTGGTCAGTCAGCCCCTTCCCCGTCCTAGTATTAATATTCCCGTCCCCAAACCGCCTCCCGTTGCCCGTCCTCCTGTCACCCCCGCACCGGCTCCCGTCCGCAGAACGCCCCGGACGCGGGTTGTGGTGACCCTCGATCCCGGCCATGGGGGACGAGATCCCGGCGCGATCGGGGTGGGGGGTTTGCAGGAAAAAAATGTGATTTTGCCGATTTCTCGGGAAGTGGCGCAAATTTTAGAAAAGCATGGGGTTACAGTGGTCTTGACCCGACGGGACGATCGCTTTGTTTCCCTCTCGGGCCGGGCGGCAATGGCCAATCGGGCGGGGTCTGATATTTTTGTGAGTATTCATGCCAATTCCGCCGGACGTTCTCGGACTCAAGTGAATGGCGCGGAAACCTTTTACTATGCAACCGGTCGTCGCTTAGCGCAGAATATTCAAAATCGCATTATTCGGGATACGGGGATGAAAAATCGCGGGGTAAAACAGGCGCGGTTTTACGTTCTTCGCCATACGGCCATGCCGGCGGCACTGGTTGAAGTGGGTTTTGTGACAGGACGTTCCGATGCAGCTAAGTTATCGAGTCCGAGGTTTCGCAGTCAAATGGCACAAGCGATCGCCAATGGTATTCTCGATTATATCGGACGCTGAAACTCAACAATCATGGAACAAAATCTGCGCATCGGAATTGTGGGAACGGGCATGATTGCCAATGTTATTGCTAAGGCGATCGCCGAATCGGCCAATGCAGACCTTTCCGCCGTATCGAGTCGCCAACTCGACAGGGCACGAGTCTTTGCCGAGCAGTACGGAGAGGTCAAAGCCTTTGATTCTTGGGAACAAATGGTAGCTTGGGACGGCATTGATGCGGTTTACGTCACGGTTCCCACGGCAGTTGAAGAAGCGGTTTGCATTGCCGCCGCTCGAGCAGGCAAGCACGTTTTGGCAGATAAACCCTTTGCCAGTTTGCCCGCTTTACAACGCATTACTGCTGCCTGTCGCACCCACAAGGTGGCCTTTATGGATGCGACTCATTTTGTCCACCATCCCCGCACGCAACACATTCATCGCCAAATCCAAGAGACCATCGGTACGGTTTACGCCGTGCGAACTACATTTTTCTTCCCATTTATGGATCGCACGAACATCCGCTTTAATCCCCAAGCCGAACCGACGGGGGCTCTGGGGGATATGGCTTGGTATTCGATGCGAGCGATCGCGGAATTTTTGCCCGATGCCCCGGTGAAAACCGTCGAGGCCTTGATTCAGAGAGATGAGGAAACTCATGCTATTATTCGGGCGGCGGGTTTCTTGGCTTTTGAAAATGGGACGACATCGACTTGGAATGTCGGCTATAACGTGGGCGCGTGCCTGATGGATCTCGATATTCTCGGTGTCAACGGTACGATCGCTTTAGATGATTTTGTTTTGGATTGGTGTAAAGGATTCGCCTTCGATAACCCGGATCATCGGGTTGGCTACAATGTGAGACAGGGCATGGCTGCCCCCAAGGAGTTCCAGTTCATTGCCACCCCGAGCGAGAAAACCCAACAGGCACTCATGATTGAAGATTTTGTCTCCTTGGCTCGCGATCGCCAGCAAACCGATCGCGATGAAGCCAGCATCCGCAGCAGCGAACGCACTCAAAGTTTGCTGGATGCCGTTTGGGAAAAAGTGACTTCTTAACCGCCTCATGAAAATCGCAACGGACAGTCGGTTGGGTTACGCTGTTGCTAACCCAACCCCCGAGGGAATGCGATCGCGTTGGCAATATGAACAAATCATCTCATTAGATGGCGCGATCGCACGAGGAAAAGCAAAATTATCAACCCAACTGAATGTCGCGAGGGGTCTCCCGTTAAATCAAAGATTCTAACGGGAGAGGAATCGCGACCAGTAAAAGAAACCGAGCAAAGCGAGTCCTTTGGTGAAGTGGGTTTCTAGCAATTAGGCGAATCTAACGGCCGACGCATCAGACACAGAGGCATCGTCAGCAACGAGATCTCCTTCTCCACCTCGAAGCCTTCGCGGAGGTAGAACCCAAAGGCGGGAGTTGGCTTAGAGGTTTCGAGCACCACGGATGCGTAACCCCGTTCGCGGGCAAAGCTGAAGAGGTGGTGCAGCATCGTGCGGCCCAAGCCCTGACCTTGATAGTCACTGTGGGTGCCTAACAGCATCAGTTCTAGTCGTCGCTCATTGCCGCCGCGCTTCTGGGACATCACACGCCCCATCTCACGAAACCTCCGCAAGCCGAGAGATCTCAGCATACGCCACAAGAACCAGACCAAGGCCAAACCGCTAGGCTCATAGCCCTCAGCAAACACGAACGCTACACACGCCAATTTACGATCGCGTGAGATGCCAAATATTGTCGCATCGGGTGCGCCAGCGAATGCGTTGAGGATCGCAACACTCATCAAATGCCATCGACGGCCGGTGGGATCGGGTGGCAGCATGGGATGGTCGCGGAACGCATTCATTAGTACGTCAATGGCTTCACCACGCCGAGCTTCAGTTAGTGTTTCGATTCGGTCAATACGCTCGTCCATGAACGGTACTCTCCTCATTGACATCCTCCCACCGCTAAACGCTGCGCGTTCTAGCGGGGGATTCCTGTGATACCACAGTTCTCGGTTCAACGAGACGGCTTAGATAATCGGGATCTCTCTCGACTAACCAGTGGTCGAACTCTCCCCGAGCGTTTGGGCTTTTGAGGTCGGGGGATGCTGAATCGAATTCAGCATATCCAACCGACCTGTTGACCCCAGTTCCGAGATGCCCTCCCGTACTGTTTAAATATTCCGCTAATACCTGCAATCCTTTCGCCAAAATATTTTTTGCTGCATTCCAATCTCGGTCTAATACTAACCCGCACTTTCTACATTGATGAGTTCGAGTGCTTAAGGTTTTCTCGACTTTTGCCCCACATCCCGAACAATTTATCGTTGTATAATGCGGGGTGACTGGAATACAAATATTGCCATGTATTTTGGCAAAATATTGCAGCCATTGCACGAATTGATACCAAGAAGCATCTGATATGGATTTAGCCAAGCGATGATTTTTCACCATGTTCTGTATCTTCAAATTCTCATAGACGATGAGATCGTTAGACCTCACGAGCGCCAAAGCATTTTTGATGGCTTTGTCTTTACGCTGTCTGGAAATTTTGAGATGTTGTTTGGCTAATGCTTTTTTCGCTTCGTGGTATCGTTTTGATTGTGTCTTCCCTTTTCTATGTCGTTTAGAAACCCGACGTTGGAGTTTTTTTAATCTTGCTTCGGATTTCCTTAAATAGCGAGGATTTTCTACGGTGTTGCCTTCACTATCGGTGTAGAACTCTTTGAGTCCCAAATCAATACCCACAATATTCCCTTGGAATTCATGATCCTCTTTTCGCTCCCATTTAATGAGAAATTGACAATAATACCCGTCGGCTCTCCTGACAACTCGCACTCGTTGAATTTGCCGTTCCGAGTAGAAAACCAAATCTCGACTCGTCCACAAAGCAAACTTTCCTGCCTTAAATCCATCGATAAACTCGATTTGTTTTCGGTCGGGAGAAAGTTTCCATCCTGTCTTTTTGTATTCAACCGAACGGCTGAATTTTTTGTATTTGGGATAGCCTTTCTTTCCCGGTCTTTTCTGTTTGCAATTAGTATAAAAACGAGAAATTGATTGCCATGCTCGGTCGGCAGAACTTTGACGAGCTTGGGAGTTGAGCTTTTTCACCCAAGGGGTTTTGCGATTGGCTGCTAGCACCGCGCACAACTTTTGCAGGTCATTTCTCGTGACCCCTTTATTATCTTCCCAATACCGCAAGCATGAGTTCCGAATGAATTGTGCCGTTCGGATAGCTTCGTCTAATTTGATGTATTGGGATTGCCTTCCTTTGAGTTTGGCTTCGATGACTAGCATAAAAATATTTTAGCACACTTTACCCGAAATTTCTATTTCTATAAGGATTCGCTAGCGCTCAGTTCTCTTGGTGCGCGTTCCCTAGGTGAGGAAACCTCACCGGGGTCGCACCACTTTTTTTGTTGGTCGCCATTCATCGTCACCGCTAAACACTTCGTGTTCTAGCGGGAGCCTTCTGGCGACACTCAGGCAACAACTTCGGGGGATTAGCTGGAATCTATTCTATAACCGAGCGAGTCGCAGCTCGGCCTTTTCCGATGATGGCGGCGAAACCTGCACGGCCTCTGACCCATCCTCATCAATGACTGGAGTTTGATAAAAATCTTTTTCCACAGCTTTGAGGTCTTGGCTGCGATCGCTGAAAAATCACCCAAACAAACTTTCTAAATGAAAACTAAACCCCTCCAATAAAGGACTGGTTAAGTAATCGCTTTGATATAGCGTCATTGCTTTTTTCAATTGTCCCGCTTCTCGACGATAAACTTCAATTAATCGTTGTTCTCGGTCGGCGATCCAGTATTCTAAAACGCCTTGCACCGAATATAACTTAACCTTGGTTTCGCGATCGCGTTTTTTATCAACTTCTGAGAGCGATAAAACTTCAACCACGAGCTCGGGCGCACCTGTCAAATGTCCGGCATCATCGAGAAGGTTCTTTAAGGATTCATTACTGACCCAAACAACATCGGGAATCACATTATCGGTATCTGAGAAAATAATACCGGGTGCAAAAGCAGCTTGGCCGGAGCCTTGATGTTGCGACCAAGATCGCAATTCAGCGTAAATTGCACCGGCAATATCTTGATGATTCCAATGAGGAGCGCGGGTCACAAATAATTCTCCATCAATAATTTCATAGCGATTCCCATTATCTGGAAAACCTGCCAAATCATCAATTGTCCATCGGACTCCTTCGGTCGTAATTGACATCATTATAAATTTTGGCGTAGGGTAACTCTATGATAACCGAAGAGTTAACGCTGAAATTGTACGGTTTGAATGCTGCGTTCAAACATGGATAAACGCTTGGGAAACTCCGTCGCACTCGCCGAATAAACGATAACATAAAAGCGATCGCCTCGAGGAATGAGATAAAATAATTGTTTGAGCTGGGTTTGTTCGGCAATTACTCGACCCATTGACATTTGATTTACCGTGACCACCTCTTCCTCGACAATATTGTAAGTTGCTGAAAGCGCTCGAGTCGTGGCGGTTAAATAGTCTTCAAGACCAATCTCGGCGGAAATCGACTCGACGACAGCATTAACATTGGTGAGAAAACCTGCCGAATCTAAGGCCGAATCAAAAGCCAAGAAAATCACGGGAATGGGACTATTGCGAACGAAAGCAAGACGATCGCTCGAGTCGGAAACCACGCGACTGAGTCGGGTCTCGATTGTCGCTAATTCTGTTTGTGGATTTCCGCCGTGGAAATTGACGGGTAAAATGAGGGAAATTCCCGCTCCTTGAATGCGCTGTCCCGTCACTTGTACCACAAGACCATCGCCGACAAAATCGCTTTGGGAGGCCGCCGCGATCGCCTCGGAACAGACAAGGATTCCCGAAAAAATCGCCACGAAACCAAACGATCGCGCAAGGCGGGAAAAGATTGTGCTAAAAGAAAAACTCATGGTGTCCTCGATCCCATTAATGTCTATCCATACTGTAGCGAATGTCTCGTTCTCAGCCTTCTCATCTCTGCGCGATCGCTCTCGGAAGCAATATCGGGAACTCCCGACACATTTTAAACACCGCGATCGCCCTCCTGTCCCAAACTCCTAAAATTACGGTAGAGAAGCATTCCCACTGGTATCGCACCCGACCGATCGGGCCGCCGCAACCGGATTATCTCAACGGATGTGCCATTCTTAAGGTGGAATTAACCCCCGAAGAACTGTTAGAAAGACTCTTAGAAATCGAACGGCGATGCGGACGAATGCGACGGGAAAAATGGGGCCCGCGATCGCTCGATCTCGATATTCTCTTCTTTGGCGATCGCTGCTTGCACGTTCCACCTTTAACGATTCCCCATCCTCACTTGAGAGAACGCGCTTTCGTTCTCGTCCCCCTCGCGGAAATTGCTCCCGATTGGGTCGATCCCGTAACGGGAAAAACCGTCAAAGATCTCCAACAAACGGTAGACTGTTCGGGTGTCAATCTATTACCAACCCCCATGTTACCCGGTCAAGAACCTCCCCAACTCCTCAAACAACGCCTCGCCTATCAGGGACGCAAATTTAACTTTGAAGTCAATCGCCTGCGCCTTCCCAATAACGCAGAAGGAGATTGGGAGTGCATTCGCCATCCCGGGGGATCTCTTGCGGTTCCCGTAACGCCCGAGGGTAAGCTGGTCTTAGTCCGACAATATCGTTTTGCGGTCTGCGGACGGTTATTAGAATTTCCTGCCGGTACTATCGAATCTCATGAAGACCCCGCAGAAACGATTAAACGGGAGATTGAAGAGGAAACCGGATATCGTGCCAAAACATGGGATTCTCTGGGTAAATTTCCCCTCGCACCGGGTTATTCTGATGAATATATTTACGCCTTTTTAGCACGAGATTTGGAAAAATTGGACGATCCTCCCCACCAAGACGACGATGAAGATATTGAGGTGGTTTTAATGACTCCTCAAGAATTAGAACAAACTATTTTGACGGCCAGTACTTCCGTTGATGCCAAAACAATTGGCAGTTTTCTTCTCGCACGTCCTTGGCTCAAATAATGCGATCGGTACTTGTTCACTGTTTACTGTTCACTGTTCATTGAAATGGCTCGTTATTTTGCAACGGTGGCGCGAGGATTGGAAGCGATCGCGGCCCGAGAGTTAGAGAATTTAGGGGCAATAGAAGTCAGACCGGATTTTACCGGGGTGCATTTTGTTGGCGATCGCGAATTACTCTACAAGGTCAATTTATGGGGAAGAATTCTTTTTCGTATTTTAGTCCCGATCGCTGAGTTTCCCTGCAAAAATGCCAAACAACTTTATCAAGCAGTTCAAGATATTGATTGGCAAGAATATTTAACTCCCAATAATACTTTAGCCGTCCATTGTACAGGAGGCAATCAACAACTCAATCATACCCATTTTACGGCTTTGCAAGTGAAAAACGCGATCGCGGATCGCCAGCGTCAAGAAGTAGGCAGGCGTTCTAGCGTGGATGTTAACAATCCCGATCTGTCGATTAATTTGCACGTTTATCGCGATCGCGGTATCCTCAGTCTGGATAGTTCGGGAAATAGTTTGCACCGTCGCGGTTATCGTCCGGCAGTGGGTTTAGCTCCTTTAAAAGAAACCCTAGCGGCAGCATTATTAGAAATGGCAGAATATAGGGGAAAAATTGCCTTTTTCGATCCCTTATGCGGTTCCGGGACTCTTCCTTTAGAAGCGGGATTGAAAGCCTTAAATATTGCCCCGGGTTTGTTTCGCGATCGCTTTGGGTTTCAAACATGGAAAGATTACGATCCGACGCTTTGGCAAAAGTTAGTTTGCGATGCCAAAGAAAGACAGTTATCCGAACTTTCCGCACCGATTTTAGGCAGCGATCGCGCGTCGGAATTGATTCAACAGGCACGGGAGAATTCAGAATCTTGCGGGTTGCGCGATCGGGTTCGGTTTTCGGTACAAGATTTTTCTCAAATTATACCTCCTTGCGATAAAGGGATTATTCTTTGCAATCCTCCCTATGGAAAGCGTATCGGAGAAGTCAAAAAACTAGAGGGATTTTACAAGCAATTGGGAGATGTTTTTAAACAACGCTTTACAGGTTGGACGGCGTATCTTTTAACGGGAAATAAAGAGCTTGCTAAAAAGGTGGGTTTAAAAGCATCTCGACGCTTTCCCGTTTATAATGGTTCTTTACCTTGCACTTTATTAAAATATGAGTTATACTAGAGGTTTATAAAGAAGTATTTAAAAACCATTCATAACCTTGCTTTAATTTTTGTTTCGCTTCATTTTCAATGATATTCCCGTGGGCAACGATCGCTCTTTTGAAATCCCAATTCAATATTTTTTGAATAGATGCTTTAACTCGCTCTTTTTCATCAGTAGCAAATTTTTCTAATAATGAGGGAGAAAGTTGTTTGTAACTGCGAATCACTCGGGCAACTAATCTTGTTTTTAAAGGAAACGTATCGTCAAAATAAAAAGCTGTATCGGTTAAAATCAGCGATTGACTTTGCCGATGAAAAAATACGCATTCATTCAGGATAGATGGAGTGGTAAAATCGAGAACTTTAAATCCTTCTAAGAAAAGATATTCGAGTTCATTTTCAAAAGTTGACTCATCGGACGTTAAAATTTTAGCGATCGCGAGATCCGGTCTCTTTTTCTCTAATCCCGGTACGGCTAAAAGTTGTGCATCGGGATAGATTTCTTGAAATTCTGACAGAAAAAGATGGTGATATAGGTTGGGGGAAATAAGCCACATCACTTTACCAAGATTATCAATCTCGCGAATGAGCAGATCGTCTTTAGCAATGGGAGAAATAACAATTAAATCGCCATTATCGAGACGAATAATTGTCATTCTCGTTCCCACTTCAAGACCTAAAAACTTGAAGGGTTTTTCAGCTACCCAAATGTTGCGATCGATGTTTCTTAGCATTTCAACAGATTGATAGATGCGTTTTGATGAGTTACGCTGCCGCTAACCCATCCTACGAATTCATTTTTTATATTTTATCCTTCATGCGACCATCTTTCTTTATTGAATTCGTAAATTTCCTGTAGAATTTTGGGAACGTTATATTGCATTTTCCAGTTGGGATAATGTTCGGAAAAGCGGGTATTATCGCTAATCCACCATATATGATCGCCGATGCGATTTTTATCGGAATATTCGGGTTTGAATTCCCGTCCGGTAATTTCTTGGCACAATTCCACGGCTTCCAACATGGAACAATTACTGTAGCGTCCTCCTCCAGTATTATACACTTCTGAAACTCGCGGCGCTTTGAAAAATTCATAAAAGGCATTAATCAAATCGGCACTGTGAATATTATCTCGCACTTGTTTGCCTTTGTACCCGAAAATCGTATAGGGTTTTCCCGTGGCCGCACATTTCATTAAATAGGCTAAAAAGCCGTGTAGTTGCGTTCCTGAATGATTGGGACCCGTGAGACATCCACCACGAAAACAGGCAGTTTTCATATTAAAATAACGACCGTATTCCTGCACTAAAACATCGGCTGCAACTTTGGACGCGCCAAATAAACTATGAGTCGTGCGATCGATGGACATATCTTCGCGAATGCCTTTAGAATAAGTATGATTAGGGTCGATTTCCCAGCGCGTTTCTTGTTCGATTAACGGTAAACGATTGGGCGTATCGCCATAAACTTTATTGGTCGAAGTAAAAATAAAAGCCGCTTCCGGACAATAATTTCGGGTGGCTTCTAATAGGTTTAAAGTTCCGTTGGCATTGACGCTAAAATCCATGTGCGGATCTCGGGCTGCCCAATCATGGGAGGGTTGTGCGGCGGTATGAATGATGAGAACAATATTTGTTCCGTACTGTTTAAAAAGATTCTCGATCGCCTCGCGATCGCGAATATCTATGGCAACATGAGTATATTTTTCGCCTAGATCTTTTTCCAAGCGTTGGCGATTCCACGTAGTCGAAGCCTCATCACCAAAGAAAACTCGCCGCATATCATTATCAATCCCGACAATTTCTAATCCTTGGCTGGCAAAAAATTTAGAGGCTTCCGAACCGATTAAACCCGCAGAACCGGTAATAATTGCAATAGACATAATTTGGTTGTTAGTTGTTGGTTATTTGTTGTTGGTTATTTGTTGTTGGTTATTTGTTGTTCCCCAACTGGTGACCCTTCGGGGCAGTGCGTCTTACTTGGTTGGATATGAGCGCGAGGGATGCTGAATCGCATTCAGCATATCCAATCGCGCTGTTGGCGAGGAGACAAGGGGCTGTGGGGCGAATTTAGTTCGCCCCCTTGTAAGCCCCGTCTCGCCATCCCCCAAGCGCTCTTAAAGCCGGACTCAGGTTCCGGCTTTAAGAAGCACTGCCTGGTGACTGGTGACTGATTAAATTGTTCATTGTTCACTGATAACAGCTTCTCGATATACTTTTTCCATAAACTCACTTTTGACCGACCAAGCAAAAACATCGCGAATTCGTTTTTGTGCAGCTTGACCGAGGCGATCGCGCAACTCCGGATCGCGAACTAAGCGATCGATCGCTGCAGCCAAATCCGCGATCGCCTGTTCCGGGTTTTCCGCTTCCACGACAATTCCCGTCTCGTCGGTCACTTGTATTGCCGGACCGCCGAGATTCAAACAGATCGCCGGACGACCGGCGGCCATCATTTCCGCACAGACAAAACCCCCAGAATCGTGTAAGCTCGGATGAAGGAGAACGTGACATTCTCCCATTTTTTCTAGAGTTTTGCTACGAGGTAAAGCACCCCAAAATTTGACTTTCTCGTTCAATTCTAATTGTGAGATTAAATGTTGCAAGCGTTCCGACTCGGCTCCGCGACCCACGATCCAATATTCGGCGTTGTCCGGATCGGCACGTTGAAAAGCACGTAACGCCAAATGGATGCCTTTCCAATGCAAGAGACGACCGACACTCATGAATCTTACCAAATTGTCTGGGGGAGGCGGAGAATTGCCCAAATTCTCAATTTCTGCCTCGGTTAAACCCACGGAGGAAAAAACTCGAACGTTTTTCGCCCCGAGTCGAGACATTTTGACCGCCGATTCTCGGGTGGTGGCTAGGGCGATCGCACTGCGCCCGGCAGTCATGCTCACAAAAGGATCTCGTTCCCCCAGAAAACGAGCCAAATCTCTTACCCCTTCATAAATTCGCCCGCGCCTGCTAAAATCCGGCCAAAAAGCAGAAGGGGCAGATTCTCCCCCTCCCACGGGTCCCCAAACAAACGGCACGGGGAGTAACGCGAGAAAACTGGGATTCCAATATCTCCCATAAGTGACATGCCGCACGACATCAAATCCGATGGTTTTGTGGAGTTTGCGCCCGACAAAATACGCCCAAATTTGCCATAAATAGTAATGTAGGGTTAAGAGTCCCTGTCGTCCTCGCCAATCTTCACTCCAGCCAAAGGGTTCAAAATAGACAAAATGTAAGTTGGGGGTGGGATTTTTAGTGAGATAAGGTTCGATGGTATGGTGGCAAAACCCTCGCGTCAGAACCCAAATCTCGTGAGACTTAGCCGCTTCGATCGCCATGTTCCAACCGATTCCTTCTTCGGATCCCTGTCCGGGTTCGCAGGCAAAAGCAGAGAGTAAAATTTTCATGGTTGTAATACGTGAGAAATCACTTCAACAAACCCTCGTGCTGCGGTTTCGGGAGTCGTCCGGGCGATAATTTCCCGCGATCGCCCCCCCATAGATTCGATTAAATCCGGGCGATCGAGCAGAGACTGCATTTTCTCTGCCAATTCTTCGGGATCGCGGGGATCGAAAATATACCCGTTTTCCCCTTCTTTAATTAACTCCGCAGCCGCAGCACCTCGAGAACAGAGAATGGGTTTGCCAAAGACCATAGCTTCGGGAACCACCATTCCCCAAACATCCTCATAAGTGGGAAAAACAAATACATCGGATTGTTGAAAATACGCTCCCAAACGACCGTATTCCACCCAACCTTCCCAGCGTATTCGATCTGTAATTCCCTCCTTTTCAATGAGTGTTTCTAATTCTGCTTTTTGGTCTCCCGTCCCGACAATTAAGAGAGTGTAATTCTCATAGCCTCGCGATCGCAAATGTCCGCAAGCCTCGAGCAGGGTTTTCAATCCCTTGCGTCGGGTAATCCGTCCCACATAAAGAAAAATGGGCGGCTGTACTCCTTCTAAATTCGGGCGTTCTGCGCTGCTTAATTGCTTCTGTAAGGCTTCTGCATCGGGAACGAGATAGGTTTTGATAAAAATCTTTTCTTTAGGGACGTTCAGCGCTTCTCGTAAATATTTTTCCCCCGCATGACTGTTGGCAACGAAAGCATCGACAAATTGAGCCAGCCAACGACGGATAACGGTGCGAAAAGTCGAATCTCGAAAATCCGTATTGGGAGAACTGCCATCGTAAATGAGAATGATTTTCCAGCCTCCAATGGGTTTAAAAAGAACGCTCAATAACGTCCAGAGAGAGAAGGCTTGAGGCAGGACAATGCGGGGTTTAAATTTAAGCAGATAAAAAATGATCTTGGGGGAAACAATAATAAATCCCCGTCCGTATCCCATTTCGACTTTCTGCGTCTCGACAAAGTCGGTTTTTCCGACAATTTGAATGGCTGCAGCACCGGAAATATTGGCATCGAAATCCGGCCAGACTCGTCCGGTGTAGAAGATGGTTTTCTCGAATGCTTGGGTAAAATGTTGTAAAACGGGTTGCCAGTATGCTCCTAACTCGACGGAAGGAACTAACCAAGCAATGCGATCGTTGGGCATGGAATTACTCCCAATGAGTCTCACTCCCTTAAATTAACATTCGTTGGCTTGAATAGTACCCTCGGATCGAAAAATTATTGAGGGCGATCGCGAAATCGGGTTAAGATTTCCTCGCGAGATAATTGCAGGAGAAGGGGAGTAAATTCTTCTGAGGGGAGGGTTGCGATCGCGTCTACAATTGCGGCCAGTTCTTCGTCAATCTCACCAAAACGAATCCGGAGAAGGGTTTCAATGAAATGGCGAGTTGTTTGTTTTGCGCCTTCCTCTCTACCTTCCTCTCTGCCTTCCTCTCTGCCTTCCTCTCTGCCTTCTTGTTTGGCTTCCTCTCTGGCTTGTTGGCGAATTTCTTCGAGTTGTTGCTCATACATTTGTGCTAAGTTCATAATTAACTCCTGTTCGTCGCGTTCTAAATCTTGTTCTTTTTGTTGTCGTGCAGTTAAGACAGCAATAAGATTATTCACCAATTTTAGCGCATTTCTTCGCAGCAGATCGTTTGCTGGAAGGGCTTGCAGTTCTCTTACGGCTTGCGTTTGCACTCTCCCTCGTCCCAATAATCTCAAACTGAGAGTATCGCGAGTTGCAGGGAGTTGATGAATGACAATAATGGCGGTTTTGAAACTGTGTCCGAAAAAGTAAATTCCTTGTTCTCCATCCTCCTCAATGGGTAAAGGATGAAACCCTCCTAATAGATTAGCAGATGCCGTTGGGGTGAGAATCCACAGTTGGGGGAGTTGCTCTTCAAGGAGGCGATCGCGATCGCGGTTGGTTTCTCGTTCCCAATTGGCGTGCAAGCTAAACAATTTTCCCATACAGGCACGAATATCGCTCTTGGTAACGGGGTTGCGGAAGGGTTCAAAAACGGCAGCAGTTGTTGCGAGTCGTCCCAAGATTCCTAATGCGTGCGGATCGATTTGGGGACGGGGAAAGGGAGTAAAGAAAATATCCATTTGTCGGATTTCCGAGGAAATTTCTTTACTGGTTTCCGTTGTCCCCAAGGGAGAGAGAAGTTCGCTGAAATATTGTTTGGCAAATTGGTCGTGAATAAAACGGGTCATTTCAATGAACAGCGAACAGTGCCGCCACTTTTTGATAAAATTATACAATCGAAACCAGCCTATATGTCCCGATGACCGATTGGAATCAAATTGCAACCGAATTGGACGGACTGGAGATCGTCACCGATGCCAGTCAAATTGCCAAGTTATCCCTCGATTACTATCATTTCAGTCCCATTCTCCAAGCTCAATTGTCTGACAAGCGTGCCGATCTGGTGGTGCGTGCTGCGAATGAGGAAGAGGTTCTCAAAGTTGCGCGTGTTTGCGTCAAAAATAAAGTTCCCCTAACCGTTAGAGGTGCGGGGACGGGGAATTACGGGCAATGTATTCCCTTGGAAGGCGGGATCGTTCTCGATCTGACTCCCATGAAGGAAATTCGCTGGATCAAACTCGGTTTGGCGAGTGTAGAACCGGGGGTAAAATTAGCCGCATTCGATAAGAAAGCAAGAGAAATCGGTTGGGAATTGCGCATGTATCCTTCTACTTATCGAACTGCAACCATTGGCGGTTTTATTGGGGGAGGAAGCGTGGGTGCGGGGTCAATTAATTACGGACAATTGCGCGATCGCGGCAATCTTCACGCCGTCCGCATCGTCACGATGGAAGATGAACCGAGGGTGTTAGAATTGCGAGGAGATGAAGTTCAGCAGGTGAATCATGCTTACGGGACGAATGGCATTATTATCGAGTTGGAAATTCCCCTCGCTCCAGCTTATCCTTGGGCTGAATTAATTGTCACCTTTGATGAGTTTCTCGAGGCAGCGAAATTCGGACAAGCGATCGCGGATGCCGATGGATTGGTGAAGAAGTGGGTGAGTGTGTTTGCAGCTCCCATTCCCACTTATTTTACGGCACTTAAGGATTATATTCCCCCGGGAAAATCCTGTGCCTTACTGATGATTTCAGAGTCTTCTCTCGAACCCTTTTACGATTTGGTGAAGGAATGGGGGGGAGAAATCACTTACAATAAAACGGCACAGGAAGCCCATAAAGGAACGAGTTTGGTTGAATTTGGTTGGAATCATACCACTCTGCACGCTCGCAGTATCGACCCCAATTTAACTTATTTACAAACCTTTTATTGGACTTTAGAACGGGTGCAGCAAATGTATCGTTATTTTGACGATGAGGTGATGATTCATTTAGAGTTTCTGCGAGCAGGAGGGAAAGCGATTCCCGCAGGATTGCAGTTGGTTCGCTATTCCACGGAAGAACGGCTCAATGAGATTATCAAATATCACGAGGACAATGGGGCGGGAATTGCCAATCCTCATACCTATATTTTAGAGGATGGGGGGCGCAAAGTTATCGATCCGGTACAGTTAGCATTTAAGGAACGAGTCGATCCTTATGGGTTATTAAATCCGGGGAAAATGCGAGCATGGTTGGAGAGAACGGGATAGGCAATAATGCGATATAATGAGATTGCTTTTAAAATTGATAGCAATGGATTGGAGACCCGTCCTTGAAGACAGAGAATGGCATTGTGCCGCTAGCGAAGAAGACTGTTTTAAAATGGAAGAACGGTTTAAGCAGCAAGGATTGGATATTCGCTTGGTGGATATTGCTGAAACAGGCGATCCCGTTTTGCGAGTTGCTTGTATCTTTGATGGTGCAGATGCCGATCGCCAAGCTGAGAGATTTAAACCTTACCTCGAACGAGAATAGGAGTCTAAAAGATGAGCTATTTTGTATTTTTTGATGCCCTTAACGATCGCGATTATAAAACGGGAGAAGCTCGCAAAATCGAGTATTTGGCTAATCCTCCAGAAGTTGGCGATCGCATTTCTTTAGGCAGTCAAAGACTTTGGTCAATTGTGGGAGTCGATCGCTATAAAAGTGCAGAAAATTCGAGAGAAGCAATCTATTTGGTGCATTGCGCGATCGATGAACTAGAGGAGCGATCGAATTGGTTTCGAGTTCGTGCTTATCGCGATCGCCAACCCAATTTACAATTGTTTTTGGGGGAGGCTTTGTTGTTACAAGTACGGCGAAATTTGACCGGCGATCGACCCGCGATCGGTTCTCTTTTACCCCAATATCATCCTCAAGAAAAAACAGTCACTTCTCAACCTTGGGAAATCGCTGCTATCAATTCCTATATTCCCGATACTCGGGTTGTACAGCCTTGCTATTTAATTGTACATCTGTGTGAATGCGTTTACGTTCCAGAAGTGTTAGAATCGGAGAGAGCAGAGCAATTTGTTAAGGTTTGAGGCGATCGGTAATATGGACAGGAAAGCAATTCCAACGAATACACAACGAAAACTATGGTCTCAGTGTGGAGGATATTGTTAAAATCCTAATTGCAACAAATACTTATTTTCAGATATAGCATTTCTCAAATAGATGGAGTACAGTAAAATCCTCTTATAGCAAGAGCTTTTAGATTTTCAGGTGTACCTCGCCAAATCAAGAAACGCTATATCATTTGCTCTGAAGATGAATTTCAAAAAATAGAGCTTGCTCACGATAACCGAGTACGAGTTTTTTAGAAAATTGACAATCAATAGATAATTACTATGAGCGAAACTAATAAAGAAACGTGGATTATTTTCCACTGCGACGGAGAACAACCCGGATGGGAAAATCGTAAAAATCCAATGGGAAATTTGACGGATATTCTCGACGAACATTGGAATTATACCCCCGATGGAAGCATCCCAAAAATTGGCGATCGCTTGCGTCAATTTCATCGCATGGAAGGGTTTGAAGACGCGATCGCGCCGGAAAGTTCAATCCACGTCCGCGATGGTGATTGGATTGTTACTCGTATCGATCGCTATCCCGCAGCGTCAGAAACTTGCGAGAAAAAGGAAATTGTTGTTTGTTACTGTAAATTTAGCCCCATTGCGTCTCAATTGGAACTCCTCCCCAAACCAGAAGTTCCCAAAATGCAAGAAGTTTGAAGAAAGAGGAAAGATTAACAAATGCGATCGTCAATATTACCGATTCCCCAATCCTCAATCTCCTTTACTTGGGCAGGTACTCAAAATCAAGAGTTTCTGACTCACTCCAAGGAGAAACATCAGGAAAAGACGTTAAAGTTAAACCTGTTTCTTGAACGGCCTTTAGACGTGCTTTCTGATAGCATTGGGAGAAAACATTGGGGAGCAACGATTTCAGAGAAGGGCTATCTTCAAGTAATTCCTCTAAAGAAATACGTTGCTCGTTAATCGTATGTTGCCAACTTTCAGTTCTTTTTTGAGATTGATACTTCCATTTGAGTAAGTGCATTAAGAGAATAATTAAACGGCTTCTCAATTCTCGTTTTTCACTTCTTCCCATTGCTTGAATCTCTTCAATCAAATTTTCTAAATCTAATTGGGAAAATTTTGCTTCCTGTAAAAGTTTCGCGGTTTCTTGCGTCCACAAATAAAAATCTCGGTCATAAAGTCGAGGAGAGAATTGGATTTTTTCATCGGTTGTTTGTGTCATCACTGTTACTCCCATTCAAAAAGAAGAAGGCAGAAGTGGAGCTTAATCATTTCTAAGCTAAAGAGCGAATGGCTTCGAGTAAACCTCGAGCTTTATTGAGGGTCTCTTCATATTCATTGTCTGGGATGGAGTCGGCAACTAAACCTGCCCCCGCTTGGACGGAAACGAGGTGGCGATCGCTGCCTTGAGGGCGTACTACCATGGTGCGGATGGCGATGGCGCTATTGAGTTGTCCGCTAAAGTCGTAGTACCCGTAAACGCCCGAATAAACTCCCCGTCGTTCCGGTTCGAGTTCGTTAACGATTTCCATTGCCCGAATTTTCGGCGCGCCACTGACAGTACCGGCGGGAAAAGTCGCTTGCAGTAAGTCCCAAACCGTGCGATCGTCTCGCAATTCGCCGATGACGTTACTGACGATGTGCATAACGTGAGAATAGCGTTCGACGATCATCAGTTCGTCTACGATGACGCTGCCACTGGTGCAGACTCTGCCGAGATCGTTGCGTCCGAGATCGACTAACATCACGTGTTCGGCGCGTTCTTTGGGATCTTTGAGGAGGTCTTCTTCTAAGGCTTTATCTTCGGCGAAGGTTTTACCTCGCTTTCGCGTCCCCGCGATCGGTCTGACAGTGGCGCGATTTTTCCCATCGGGGAGTTTTTCGGCTTTGACCATCACCTCGGGACTCGAACCGATGATTTGCCAATCGCCAAAGTTATAGTAAGCCATATACGGGGAAGGGTTGATCAGGCGCAGGGAACGGTAGAGACTGAAGGGAGACCCAATATAAGACGCAGAAAGGCGTTGGGAAATGACCACTTGAAAGATATCTCCCGCCCGAATGTATTCTTTGGCTTTTTCGACACTGGCGCAATATTGTTCTTTAGTGGTGTTGCTTTCGTAGAAGGGCTCGGTATTGGGGTTATGGGCGTGCCATTCTAATTGTTTGGCTTCTACAGGAAGGGGGAGTGTGAGTTTGAGAACGAGAGAGGTGACGCGATCGCAGGCTTCTTGATAGGCGCGTTTGAGGTCGGTTTCCGGATCCCGAAGATCGGCATAAGCGATCGCCCAAATTTTTCGTTTGACTTGATCGAAGGCGATTAAACTATCGAAGTGCAGCCAGATGCCATCGGGAAGATCCCCTTCTTGCAAGGGATAAATGGGGACTCGCGGTTCGATCCAGCGAATGAGTTCGTACCCCCAAAAGCCAAATAAACCCCCAATACCGGGGGGAAGTTGGGGTAAATTCACGGGTTGATAGGGATGCAAGCATTCTGCCAAAATCTTGAAGGGATTGCCCGTAAACGTCTTAACGGTTTCATCTCGGTGGGTTTGGGTGGTGCGATCGCCTCGGGTTTCCAAAACCCAGACCGGATCGCTGCCCAACCAGCTATAGCGTCCCAGATTTTCCCCTCCTTCTACGGACTCGAGCAAAACATTATAGGGTTGTCCCGCACAGATTTTGTACCATGCAGAAACGGGGGTTTCGAGGTCGGCGACCCATTCTTGATAGACGGGAACAAAGTTCCCCTGTTTGGCAAGTTCGCAGAATTGGGAAAAGTCCGGACAAATCATTGGGCGATGGAAAATTGGGAATCTT
>JBFRWJ010000366.1:0-7441 GCA_051439525.1 Spirulina sp.
CCCCCCTCCATCTCTTCCCCCGTTTGGTAGCCGCACAACCCTTGGAAGGCAATCTAGAAGGAACCTTTGCCATCGACCTGCAAACTTGGCAAGCCACGGGAAACGTCGCGATCGCGGATCCGGTTTTCGGCCCCATTAGCGGCGATCGCTTTAGCGGACAAATTGCTTATACCAACGGCTCGATTTCCCTGCGAGAAGGTGACTTTAGTGAAGGTGCAACCCAATACCTCCTCGATGCCGATTTGAGTCAGATGTTTAGCGATCCCCACATTCAGGGAAACGTGCAAGTGAAGAACGGAGACATTCAGGATTTCTTAAAAACCTTCCGGCTCAAAGATTTTCAGGATGTCCTGCGCCTCGCTCGCACCTTAGAAAGAGATGCCCCGGGAGATGCCGAGGACTTAAATACCCTTGCCGTGGGTTCGGCTGACAAAATCTCCATTCTCGACCGATTGCGCCGCTTATCAGAGATTAACACTCTCCTGCACCTCCAAGAACAAGAACGCCGCCGGGCCTTTCCCGTCCCCCCCCTCGCCGACTTGCGCGGCAACTTCGACGGGAAAATCGACCTCTCGGGGAAACTGCGAGAAGGGTTTGAGGGGATGGACGCAGAGTTCGATCTTTCCGGATTAAACTGGGACTGGGGTTCTTTTGCCGTCGATACGGTGGTCGCCAAAGGAACCCTCAAAAAAGGACTCATTACCATCTTACCCTTAGAAGTGAGAGCCGGAGACGGATTCGTACAAGCATCGGGGGCTTATGGGGGCGAGGGGATTTCCGGTAAAGTAAACGTGACGGAGTTTCCCATTGTCCTCCTCCAAGACTTACTGCCCTTACCCCCCGCGATCGGGTTTGGCGGTCGCATCAATTTAACCGCCAATATTTCCGGCACTCAAGAAAACCCCCAAGCCCGGGGAAAGGTTAATATCGCCGACGCTCAAATTAACGATACCGACGTTTATGCCGCCGAGGGAACCTTCAGTTATAACAAAGCACGCTTGCGGTTTTCCGGCAAAAGTCTCTTAGCGGAAGAAGGCACCCCTCTCACCTTAACGGGGGTCATTCCCTATCGCCTGCCCATTCCCATCGCCCTCCCCCCGGAAGATACCTCCTTAACGCTGCGGGCCAATCTTGAAGATGACGGACTGGCCATTATTAACATTCTCACCCGCCAGCAGTTGGAATGGGAAGGCGGGAAAGGAAAAGTTGACGTGAAAGTGGATGGTTTTATCGATCCCGATAGCAAGCGTTTAGTGAGATTAGTCGCCGATGGTAATATCCGCTTAGAAGATGGCATCGTCAATTTACAAGTCATTCCCGACCCCATCACCGACCTCGATGGGGAAATTGCCCTCAACTTCGATCGCATTGACGTCAAGCAGTTAACCGGGAAATTTGGCGGGGGGGATATCGTCGCTTCGGGAACCCTGCCGACTTTTTTAGCCACTCCCCAAGACAATCCGCTCACGATCGATTTAGACACCCTCGCCTTGAACTTTAAAGGATTCTTGAGGGGAGAGATTAAAGGAGACGTACAAATTGCCGGCAGCGCGATCGAACCCAAAATTTCTGGGGCCTTAGAGGTGGCCAATGGGAGTTTACAGATTTTGGGGGCGGCGGGGGCAACAGGAGGGGGTATCGCCGGGGGAAATAACGCGATCGCGGAGGCAGTTTCTTTTGAGGACTTACAACTGACCCTAACCGATAACTTTGCGATCGAACAATTGCCGATCTTACAGTTTGTGGCGGGGGGACGTTTTTGGGTCAATGGGACTTTGGCAGATCTGCAACCCCGAGGCACGATTAATTTGAATCGGGGTTTTGTCAATTTGTTTACCACCACCTTGCGCTTGGATGGTGCTTATGACAATATCGCCCGTTTTGTCCCCGAACGAGGATTGGATCCGGAGTTAGATTTAGTCTTGCTGGGCTCCGTCTTGGAAACCTCTCGTCCCATCGTCAGAAGCGATACGGTGACGACTGAAATTCGCGATACCCCCACCAATATCGGGTCGGTGCAAACCCTGCGCATTGAAGCCCACGTCACAAGTACGGCGTTTGAGTTAGCAGATAGTTTGAAAACGTCGGCTGCGACGGGAGGACAGCCCGCCCAACAGATTCTCACTTTACGAAGTAGCCCCCAACGCAGCGAAACGGAAATCATTGCTTTATTGGGAGGCGGTTTTATTAATGCCGTTGCGGGGGGAGATAATACGGCACTGGCGGGAGGTTTGGCCAATATTGCCGGAACCGCACTTCTAGGTGGGGTAGAGAATCAAATTGCCGATGCCTTTGGGTTGGATAGTTTCAGTATTTTTCCGGCAGAGGTAATTGACGATACGGGACGCACGGGAACCCTGGGGGTGGCGATGGAGTTGGGAAAAGATTTTGGGCGCAAGTTTTCCGTGTCAGTCTTGCAATATTTAACCCCACCGGATCAGCCCACGCGCTTTAATACTCAATATCGCTTGAACGATAATTTTACAGTGCGGGGTTCTACGGATTTCTCGGGAGATAGTCGCCTGTCCATTGAGTTTGAAACGCGATTTTAAATCAGTCACCAATTACCAATCACCAGTTAACAACTATGTTAGAAGATTTAAAGCTACTTGGTTTTGGAGAGTTTACCTCGCTAGTTACGAGAATTAACGTTGTGGAGTGGGGCAAATGCTTGCAGGTTGATTGCCTCTACGATCCCCACGGCGATCGCATTCCTTATCGATTAATTTTTCAAAATTGTGAGGAGGTTCGCTGGCAGATTCATTCTCCAGAAAATTCAGGAGATTTAGCTGCCGATTTAATTGATTTCCAATTAGGTAAAGAAGGCCAGCAAAAACCGGCCTTGATTTATACCGATATTTTTGAATTATCCATTCTTTACGGTCAGTTGGAGATCGAAGAAGTCCGCGATCGCGTTCCTCGGGAAAAATTAAGTCTCTTTTAGTAATTGATAATTTGATAATTGCTCATTGTTCATTGTTCATCGATCATTGACAAAAGCGATCGCGTTGAAACGATATGTTTATCTAATCCCAACTCCTCCGGTGAGAGTCCCAATGCCAAACCCACCAATTGTGGTAAATGCAGCACGGGAATGCCTAATTTGCGCCCGATAACTTTCTCGATTTCCGGCTGGCGAGAATCTAAATTAAGATGACAGAGGGGACAAGGAGTTACCAAACAATCTGCACCCGCTTCCATCGCCTCAATTAACTGCTTGCCTGCCAGTAAAAAAGACTCTTCCGTGGCATAACTGGAAATCGGCCAGCCGCAACATTGAGTGCGTCCCCGATAATAAATGGGATTAGCCCCCAAAGTGCGAAAAAGATTCTCCATCGACTCCGGTTGCAGGCGATCGTCATGGGGAAGTATTTTTTGAGCTCGCAATAAATAGCAACCATAAAATGCCGCACAATTTAAACCCGTTAAACGCTGGGTAACTCGTTCCCCTAAAGCCTCTAATCCATAATCTCCCACCAAGACCCAGAGGAGATGCTTCACTTCCGTCGTCCCTCGATAGGGAGAACAGCCTTCCTGTTTTAAAAACCCATTGACGCGATCGAAATAAGCCCGATCGCTGTCCTTGGCTTCCTTGAGACGTTCGTCCGCGCGACCGATGACCCCCTGACAGGTACTACAGTGGGTTAACAGGGGCAAATTTAAAGATTCTGCCAAGGCAATATTGCGAGCGTTGACCGTATCTTCTAATAATTGGGAATCTTCCTTATACGTCCCCGAACCGCAACAAGCCGCCTTTTTGAGTTCGACGAGTTGGATATCGAGAGCGCGAGTCATTGCTTCGGTGGACATATAAAGCTCGCGACAGGCACCTTGGGCGACACAGCCCGGAAAATAAGCGTATTGTAGAGTTGACGAAGGCATAAGCGTTTGAGTTGGGGTGATTCTTTTATTTTCCCCCAGACTGCGATCGATGCAGCAAACTTGGGGAAGATTCTTTAAATTTCTCTACGATGAATCTCAGAAGCGCCGAGAACAGCCTCGGTGCTTTGCTGGTAAGATGAATTTAAGCAACTCCGGACCGATATAAGATGACTCATTTCGGCCTTATTTGTCCCACCTCGAGCGGACACCTCAACCCCATGACAACTTTGGGATACGAACTTAAAAATCGAGATCATCACGTAACCTTAGTTGGTTTTTTGGACGCTCGAGCCAAGACGGAAGCAGCCGGCTTGAACTTTCTCCCCATTGGCGAGTCAGATTTTCCCCTAGGTGCAATAGCGGCGACCTTAGCGGAATTAGGTACGTTGAGGGGGATGGCAGCAGTGAAACATACCATTAATGTACTCGCGCGGGGAGCATACGTTACGTTACGAGATGCTCCAACAGTTATCAAAGCAGCCGGAATCGAAGCCCTACTCGTCGATCAAGTTTCTGTAGCCGGGGGAACGATCGCAGAATTTCTCGGCCTTCCTTTTATCACGATATGCAATGCTTTAGTTCTGAATCAAGAACCCCTTATTCCTCCCTTCAACACCTCTTGGCAATACAATGCGACTTGGTGGGCGCGTCTGCGCAATCTGCTCGGCTATCACACCGTCAATTGCATTGCCAAACCCATCGGAGACTCAATCGCCCACTATCGCCAACAGTGGAATCTATCGCCTTACTTCCATATCAACATCAACCAATATTATTCTCCTCTCGCTCAAATCTCTCAGCAACCTATCGAGTTAGAGTTTCCCCGCGAACAACTTCCCCCATGGTTTCATTTCACCGGGCCCTATCATAACCCCGCCAGTCGCGAACCCATACCGTTTCCGTGGGAGAAACTGACGGGACAACCTTTGATTTATGCTTCAATGGGAACGTTGCAAAATCGGCTATTCGTCGTTTTCGAGCAGATCGCTGCGGCTTGCGAAGGATTGGACGCTCAATTGGTCATTTCGCTCGGCGGTTCGGCAGATCCCAGCGATCTCCCCCCATTGTCGGGGAATCCCCTCGTCGTTGGCTACGCTCCCCAATTGGAACTCTTGCCCAAAACGACGCTAACCATTACCCATGCGGGCATGAACACCACTTTAGAATCTTTGAGTCATGGAGTGCCAATGGTTGCCATTCCCGTGACAAACGACCAACTCGGGATCGCTTCGCGGATTGCATGGGCGGGATGTGGCGAAGTAGTCGCGCTCAAACGCCTCAATGTCCCTCGTTTGCACGAAGCGATCCGTCGGGTGTTGAGGAAAGATTCTTATAAACAGAATGCTCTGCGATTGCAAAATGCTATCGATCGCGCAGGTGGCGTAACTCGTGCTGCTGATATTATCGAACGGGTTGTCGCAACGAGACAGCCCGTTCTTTCTCTCGCGACCCAGTCATTTCAATGATCGATTATCAATGATCGACAGGTCGAGGGATGGCGCTGACAATACCCCCGGCTTGAGAAGGGGTCAAGGTTTGACCGTATAATTGACCCAAAATCCCCACCATGGATACTTGCAATGCCGTTAACACGGGCATGGTTGCAAAGGGCAGGGGAACTGCAGCTCAAGTCGCCGAGATCGCGGCAAAGGCGGTCACGTAACGCCGTCCCACATCCCGATACAAATCTCCCAATTCTTTTCCCCCCGTCTCGTCCAACAACTGATAGATCGTCCTCGCTTCCGCTTCCGGCAACAGATCCGCAAGAGCGTCCCGCAAGGCCTCCAACCCGTAAAATACGGGGGTGTATCCGTCCTCTTCCAAGGTAAAATCCATCGCGACGGCGCGATCGCCTTGTCCGGTGATTTCACTTTTTCAGGACAAAACCCTGTAAAATCTTTAGACCCAAAGCACCCAATTAAAACCCGAATATGAAAAAAGGATTTTTAGCTCTCCCTCCCTGGGGACGCTTCCTCAGTTTATTTTGCCTCTGTTTTTTCCTCGTCGTCGGCTGCAATACCACGACTTCCTCAGATAATCCCAATTCTACCGCAACGCGGAGGGGCGATCGCATTACGATCGGTACGACATTAAAGCCCCGCACCCTCGACCCTGCCGATAGTTACGAAATTGCGGGATTGGGCATCATTTATAATGTCTGTCAAAGCCTCTATGCCTACGAACCCGGCACGACGGATTTAAAACCCCTCCTCGCGACAGAAATGCCGGAAATTAGTGAAGACGGATTGACTTATACGATTTCTCTGCGGGATGATGTCACCTTCCACGACGGTACTGCTTTTAATGCCGAAGCGATGAAGTTTTCCCTCGATCGCTTTATTCAAAATGGCGGAAAACCCTCTTCTCTTCTCGGAGATATTATCGACGCGATCGAAGCACTCGACGAGACGACCTTAACCATTAAACTGCAAAAACCCTTTGCTGCCTTTCCCGCTTTATTGGCTTTTTCGGGAGCTTGTGCGGTATCTCCCGAAGCCTACGAAATTGGGGAAGGACAATTCACTCCCAACCAACTCATCGGTTCGGGACCTTATACTCTTGCAGAATTTACCAGCGATACCATTCGCCTTGATGTTTTTCAAAAATACTGGGGAGATAAACCCAAAAATAAAGGCATAGATATCCAAATTTACAACGATAACTCCGCCAATCTTTTCAATGCCGTCCGCACCTCTGCCGTTGATATTGCTTCCCAATCTCTCGTTCCCGATCAAATTGCCAACCTTTTAGAAGAGGCAAAGGACGACAAATTACAGGTTATTGAAGCTCCCGGTACGGCAGTCAGTTTTATGTCCTTAAATCGCAACCAAGAACCTTTAGATAAACTAGAAGTCCGGCAAGCGATCGCGGCGATCGTCAATCGCCAACTGATTAACGAACGGGTTCTTAAAGGTCAAGCGGATGAACTTTATAGCTTAATTCCCACCTCTTTTGAAGCCTACGAACCTATCTTTGAGAAAACTTATGGAGATGCCAATGTCGAAAAAGCCAAAGAACTCTTAGAAAAAGCCGGTTATTCTGCTGCTAATCCTGCCGTCATTCCCGTTTGGTTTCCTTCCTCCTCTAATAGTCGAGCTAACGCCATTCAAACCTTACAAGCCTTTGCGGAGCAAGAGTTAGAAGGTGCATTAAAAATCGAACCGGAAACCGTAGATGGGGCGACTTTCTTTAAGAATGTCGGTGAAGGAATTTATCCTGCAACGATGGTCTTTTGGTATCCCGATTTTCTCGATGCCGATAACTACGTACACCCCTTTTTAAGCTGTGCAAAAGGCTCGGAAGAAGGAGGGTGTTCTGAAGGGGCTTCTCAAAACCAAGGATCGTTTTATTATAGCGATCGCGCCAACGATCTCATTGACGAACAACGCCAAGAAACCGATTCTATCAAACGCAAGGCAATTTTTAAAGAATTGCAAGAAACACTGGCTCAAGATGTTCCCTACGTTCCTCTCTGGCAAAGTAAAGAATATCTCTTCGTCCAAAATGGTATAAAGGGCGTGCAAATGGATGCCAGTCAAAATATTCCCATGTGGGAGAT
>JBFRWJ010000367.1:0-10281 GCA_051439525.1 Spirulina sp.
GATCACTACTGTGCATTGTTAGCGTTAGTTAGCAAAACAGTATCGGTAAGCCATGAACCAACGTAAAATCTGGCTGTCAGGGATTATTACCGCCGCGGTCGGCGTGGGGATCGGGCTAATACTGGCCAAACTTATTGCCTCTCCTTTCACCAGCCCCCACTATCGCAAGCTCAGGCGAGTCTATATGATAGTCTGCGGCACAGGGGGATTAGTGGTCGGGGCGAGCCAAGAAGCCCTGCGGCAACTCCAAGTACAACGCGATCGCGAAGAAGAAGCCCTGCGACAACTCCGAGGACAACGCGATCGCGAAGAAGAAGCCCTGCGCCAACTCCGAGGACAACGCGATCGCGAAGAGAGCCAAGAATCTCTCTCAAACCATACTAAAAATTCAACAAAGTCGTGACTATTGTTTGAATTCACAATTCAACAGGTCAGTTGGGGGATGCTGAAGGCAATTCAGCATCCCCTAAACTCAAAATTTAACAACTTGCTATTCCCGATTTCCCATTCCCTAAAGATGGTATTTAAGTCGTTGACTCGAAAACTGCTCGCGTTTCAGCAGTCAGACACCAAATTTTTCTGGATTTTAGCAGCTCTTTCGTTATTGATTATCTTGGGTCCGTTTTTACCCAGGGTGATCTTTGGACAATATTTGTTGCGACTTCTGTTCACCTTTCTTATTCTCTCGGGCATATTTGCCGCGAAGGAAGAACGCCAAATCATTCGACAAGTCATTGCCATTGGCTCGATTGTCTTGATTCTGGATTGGATTGAATCATTGATCCAACGCGACACGAGCGCACTTTTCGTTATTGTCTTAGTCTTGTATAGCATCTTTTTTATCGCGATCGCCGTGGCGACTCTCATTGAAGTCCTGAAAAGTCAACGGGTCACTGCTAATATTATATGTGGTGCGATCGTCGTTTATCTTCTGATTGGCTTGTCGGCAGCACTCTTAGCAACGCTCATGGACACCGTGCATCTGGGATCGTTTCTCAGACAAGGAGAACCTTTAGCTCGAGAAGGGCTTTTTCATGACTTGCTTTATTATAGTCTCGTTACGCTTTCTACTATCGGTTATGGTGACATTACACCCAATAGTCCGGCTGCTCAATCTCTTTCCATCACCCTAGGCTTGTTAGGTCAAATTTACCTCACGGTTCTGGTTGCCATGCTCGTCGGCAAGTTACTCAAAGAGTAGTTATTCTAACAAAAAGTCTAGGGAAAATTCTCAATCTCAAATTCATTTGGGTAGAGCAAAGATACGCTGAAAAAAGTTGCCGCCGCGATCGCGAAGATGAATCAACTCATTCCCAAGAGTTCGCTCACGGTAAACGTCATCGAACCAAACTGAG
Organism: Spirulina sp.; assembly: GCA_051439525.1. Taxonomy (GTDB): domain Bacteria; phylum Cyanobacteriota; class Cyanobacteriia; order Cyanobacteriales; family Spirulinaceae; genus CCY15215. Next base: position 1,356 of record JBFRWJ010000367.1, read on the forward strand.
GAGACTCCACCGTTTGGTCGCCTGTGAAAAGCGAATTTTGAACGTACTGACCTTGTACGAGCTCTAAAATCAGCAGCGTTTGGTGTTGGGGGTCAACGAGCCAATATTCTGGAATACCAATAGCCTCGTATTGACTGCGTTTAGCGATGTAGTCGCGTTCGCGCTGCACTGACCCCGGACTCACGACCTCAACCACCAGCAATGGCGGCGACATCGAAAGCCGAATGGTGTTGCGTTGCTGGAGTTGTTCGCTGTGCTCCGGACGCAGAATCGTCAAATCTGGATACCGATTCTTGGGTTCGCCATGGACTTCGAGTTCGAGTCCGTGTCCTCGCACCCGGCGATAACCCACTCGAACCAGAAAAATTGCCAACAGAAAATTCGCAATTTCCACATTAAATCCAGATTCAGGCGGTATCTCAATCAGTTTTCCGTTGAAGAGTTCATAGAGTTGATCTGTCCCGTCGTCGTAGGCGAGATAGTCTTCAAAGCTCAGAAATCGCTGTTTGAGTTGAGGCATGGGGGTTTGAGAGCAGTGTGGAAAGATGAGGACAAAAGACAGAGGCGCGTCTTTTTCCTCCTTTTTTAATTATTGACGCGATCGGAAAGAGAATACAGGAAATTAAGGGCGGAGTTCCTCTCGCTCGGCATCGACCGCCGCTCGGTAGGCACTAACATAGTGGTGAGAGCCGATATCCCCCCGAGAGGTCGTGAAGGCCCATTCTTGACCCAAATGGACATATTCTAAATCGCCGATTCTGATGGGAGGCAGCAGCGTAATCGGATCGGCAAGGTTGGCAATGCGATAGCTATTGGGGACGAGCCTGCTGTGGGCTTCGGCAAACTCGGGATTGCCGAGCTTGGGACCGGCATAGGTATAAAGACGCAATCGATCTTTGAGAGTGGGGACTTTTTGGGCGATATCCAAGGCGGCGAGGGAGGAGAGAGGGGATCCCAAACTGTGACCGGAGACAAACAAGGGCAGGGCGGGATCGATTTGTCGGACGGCTTCAACGGTCGGTTGGGAAAGTTCGCCATAAATGGTGGCAAATCCTTGATGAATTCCCCCCTCGAAGTCAAATTCCGAGACCTCTGGATTGGTCACTTGCAGGGCGATCGTCGTTTGCATCCATTCGTAGCTGCGTTGGGTGCCGCGCAAAACGAGGATGCTGTTGCGAGGACTGGTGAGGAGAAATCCCCAATATACAGGACTCATCCAGCGAATCGTGACGGTTTGTCCGGCGAGTCGGCGCGCGAGATTCTTGATTTGGTTGGCACTATCGAGTAAAGGATCGCGGGCGGGAATAGAGAGATCGCCAATTTTCCACTCCGGATCGATGCTGACGGTATCGCGAATTTCAACTTCTTCGGGGCCTTTAATGGAGGCGACTTGCCGGTAGTCTTTCAGGCGATCGCTATAGGTTGGCAGGGATTGAATTGAGCCGTCATATCTGAGGTCGAATTTTCCCGTCAGGTATTGCTCCGTAGCCAAGCGACTGCACTGGATGAGAGTCTTCGACATCTCGCGATCGTAGGGTTCGTTGGGAGGGGTCAGATCGAGATCGGCGAGAATGCGATCGATTGCTGCCGAAGCCTCTTTATCGCCCTCGATCGCCGAATTGACGGCGGCTTCGACATACTCGGAATTCCCTAAAAGCACGTCGGTCAGGGTAGCCTGTTGCGCTCTCTGGGTGCGGATGCGGCGAAATTCATCCAACCCGGAAAGGGCGACTCCAACTCCTAAGCCGGCTAGCAGGATTTGGCGGCGTGTCAGTTTGGATTTAACCATCAATTTCTTCATCTGTCTGCTTTGAAGTTCGATTTAAAAAGCCGTTGAGGAAAAATTGGTTGGCGGCTACCCCGAGGCTCCACGTTCCCGACAGGAGTGCGGCACAGAAGGCAAAGCGATCGAGAATGGGAAAGAAAACGCTGAGAAAGACCATTGTCAGCCAAGCGAGGAAGGCGATCGCCAAAGCTCCCGCAATACTAATAATACCTCCAGCTAGGGTAATGGGATTGCGGACGATGGGAAAATACCAGCCCTTGGCAATGTCCCAGATCATTTTCAGCAAAATGGCAGCCGACACGATTAGGGTTAGGGTGAATAAATGCGGAATGGGATTGAGACCCAAAATAGCCAAACCGATCGCATAGTCCGCGATCGTGCCTTGAATGGTGCGATAGCGGCGGGCGAGATCGGTATGAGTCGTTAAGGGATTGTCGCCCTCGAGTGGGGTCGGTGACACGGTGCCTCCTTGGATCGGTCCTCAACAAACGGGTAATCGCGATCGCCAATAACTATGAGAATAGCCCGCTTCTGTCAAACTGGGAAAACCTTTGGGATTCCTAAAGTTCAGAACTCTCTCAAAGTCAGCGATCGCGACTGTATTTTCTCATAAAAATTCGACCTTTTAGAGATTGTTCATAAAGCAAAGCTTAAATTCATGTAGGAACGTAACGCACCTCAATTCTTAAAAAACGGTGCGTTACGCTGTCGCTCACAGCACCCTACTGGCTTAATATTTATTTTATAAACAGTCTCTGAGGAAATTTAATCTCGAGCCAGTCAAAGCCGAAATCGAAAAATATGATGGGGTGGTTTTGTACACAACTCTTTCTCATGCAAGAGAAGAAGAACTGATAAAATCATTACAATAAAAAATACTTAAATAAAGATAATTTCGGGTGCCAAGGCAAAGAATGTGTTTTAGTATCATTATTGCTAACTTAAAGAATTAATAATACGAGATACAGCCATGAGGTTCAAAAAATTACAGCCATTTAAGTTTTTTATTTGGTTCGCGATCGCCAGCTTGTTTGCCTTGGGACTCTGGATGCCGAAGGCGAACGCTCAATTCCCTAACTTATGGAACTTGAATAGCGAATCTGTAAAAAAAACGAGTATTAGTTACGTGGAGCGAGGTAATATTCATATCGCTCCTATTCGGTTAGATGGTGTTCCTCTATTTAAAATAGCAGCAGCCGCCAGTGACGAACAAAACGGGCTTCGCAATATTTTACCCATTGAATGGCGAGTCAATGAGATTGAGACTCGTTTGGTCAAGATAGTTAACAGTGACTTCGATCCCGAGTCCCTCCAAGTTAAAGTCAGTACCTTAAACAATCAAACCGTAATTGTCGTTAGCGATCGCAAGGGGAAAATAACATTAATGACTGTAACCGAACTCGATCGCCAAATTGATACGATATCGAGTTCCCTAGACGACATTGCCGAGGGGCGAGCCGATAAGATTAAAAAAGCACTGCTTAAAGGGAAGGCAGAACGACAGCCCGAATACTTGCAACAACAATTTTACACCTTTCTCAAAGTGTTTTTCGCGGCGATCGCGAGTAGTTTATTGATTCAACAATCACAAAAATTACTCAAGAAACAATGGCGAAAACTCAATCAACCCCCAACTGAAGAGACTCCTCCCACAGAACCCGTTGAAGTCCCGCAAAATCGGTCGTTGCTAAGAAGATCGATCCAGAGATTGCGATCGCTGCGATTATCCTTACCCCAACGACGACAGCTCAATCTCACATTGCGATTTATTTTTTGGTGGGGACAAATTACAATCTGGTTGGCTGCATCAATTACTGGCTTGCTTTTATTTCCGCAAACCCGTAGCGCGGGGGTTTGGTTAATTGGCGTTCCTGTTAGTTTTATTGCTATCTTATTAGGACTCGGGATTGCCAAAAAAATAATCGATGTTGTCATCGTTTATTGTTTGGATCGGTGGGCTGAAGAGAATACTCTCAGTCCTAACCCAAATAAGCGGTTAGTCTTAAGGATTCCGATGATTAGCCAAGTGCTTCAATCTATCACTGTTTATCTTGTAATTGTCGCGGGGATTGTGCTTTTCCTCTACGCAATTCGGGCTCCCCTAACCATCGTCTTAGCTACCTTGGGAATTTTGGGTTTAAGTGCTCAAAATAAAATCAAAGACTGGATTGGCGGCTTTTTCATTCTCTGGGAAGATCAATACGCTCTAGGAGATGTTATCAAAATTAATAATACCACGGGATTAGTTGAATCTTTTGATATTCGCACGACCCAGTTACGGAATTTGGATGGAGAATTAATCACGATTCCTAACGGCAGTTTTACCACGGTTATTAATTTTACCTATCAATGGTCTCGACTCAATTTAGGCATTGATGTTGCGTATTCCACAGACTTAGATCTCGCAATGGCAACCATTAAGGATGTGGCGGAAAAAATGCGCAGCGATTCTGTCTGGGGAGAATTCATCTTGGAACCGGCAACGATTTTAGGGGTCGATACCTTTGGCAACAATAGCATCACCATCCGTCTTTTGATTAAAACTCAGCCGGGTCAACAATGGGATGTCGGGCGAGAATACCGCTATCGTTTAAAACAAGCCTTCGATCTTGCCAATATTACGATTCCGTTTCCGCAACGCTCTATTTGGTTTGAGAATAGTCCAATGAATAATTGATAATTGAAATTACCAAGGGGAGCCGACTAAAGTAAAAGCACTCCAATAATAGGGATGGGTGAAATCGCGATCGCTGAATCCTGCCAAAAATGCTTTACTGGCAGGAGCGAGATCGGGAGATTGCGCGATATCCTGCCAGAATTTCTCTCCCTGACGTTCTCCCCGAATCATGGCGATTTGCGCCCGTCGCAAGGCTTCGGCTTTAATGGTCACCTCGGGATCTTGCAGATGGCGATAGAATCCTCCCATCAGATTTAATGTTCCCCCATCGGAGACATACCACAAACTCGCTAACGCAGATTTAGCCCCCGTATTCACCGCCAAACCTGCAAAACCCAACTCTGCATCTAAATCTCCTAATGCCGTGCGACAGGCACTCAATACCAACAATTCGATGGGGTTCTCTTGTTTCCAACCCAATTCTCGCAAGCGATCGAACGCCAGTTTTTCATCCCACAATTGGATGTAGGCGTTACTTTGGTGACCGGGTTGAAAATCCGCATGGGTGGCAAGGTGAAGAATTTGGTGTTCTCCTCCCCGAGCGTTAGTTTTGAGATTATCGAAGGTAAAATCTTGGTTGAGAAAGGCAGTTCCTTCGGCAAATTGTTCGGTAATCAGAGATAATTCTACTGGAACTGCCGGTAAGGGGTCTTGTTCGCTAAATTCTGAAGCCCCCATGGCCAGAATGAAGTTGTCGTGCAAGGGAGTATAGTTCGTATTGGTGAGGCTGACACTGGGAATGACTCCCAAGCTATACTTCTCCACGAGAAATTGTTTCCCATCGTGTAAAGCGGCGAGGGGAACGGTTCGCAACCCGGCATCCAAACTAAAAATGAGGGTATCGACATTCAGTCCTTCTAATTCCGATTCGATCGGTGCAATCAGCCAATGATACAATTGTTGGGACGGTTCGAGATAAGCAGTAAGACGGCGTGGGTTGGTCACGGTTTGACGGAATTCCCGCACGGTTTTTTGCAATATATTGGCATGAGCCTCGGGAATGACTTTACGAATGATATGGTCTTCTGGGGTGACAACGAGCAATTCCAATTGTTCGGGAAAAGAGAAGGTATACACAATAACGGGAGAAGTTCCGGTTTGTTGGGTAATATTTTTGAGAGTGGCGCGAATATTTTCGACGCTTTTTTCTTCTTTGCTGCTTGCTTTTTTGCTGTCGTCGCTCTCATCGCTACTAAATTCTTCGGAGAATAAATCTTCTGCCCCGAGCACGGCGGCATTGAAATTAAAGTTAGCAAGAGCAGTTCGCAAATTAATGCGAAAGGCTTGCAATTTGGGATCGAAGTAAGCACTGTCTAAGAAAACGCTTAAAAATTCATTGCTATTGCCCATCGTGCGGGTGAATTGGTTACCATGGCGAATGTTAAACCCTCGTTGATGACCGACTAGGGCAATTCCCAGATCTAGAAAAGAAGAGAAATCGATGGCATTGTGGATGACGCGATCGATAAGGCTCGAAGTCGTGCGATCGAGAACGATAGGAGTCGAGTTATCAATAGAAATAACCACGGGAGTCGCGATGAATTCAGAACTTTCAAATGCACCGATATCGATTAAATCATCTCGCATCATTCCTCGCTGATCGGTGGAGGGAGTGCTGGCACTTTTTCCGCGATCGATCGCGGGACTGTTGGTATCGAGGGCGTGAGTTTGTGTGAAACCGCCATTATCGGCGAGGGAAGACAATAAGGGATCGACCTCTTTAATATTATTCGCATCGGCGATAATAGTTGCACCTGTCGGATCTTGAATCAGGCTATTTTCGATCGTCTCAAAACTGCCGCCTAAATCCGGTGCTTCGCCGCCGAGGTCGCGATTTTGGGCAACGATGGTATTTTCAATAGTAAAAGTCCCATCGTTGCGGAGAATTCCACCGCCATTCCCCCCACCATAGCCATCGGCATCGGCAACATTAAAGGCGATCGTGCTATTGCGAATTGTATGAGTTCCTCCCTGCGTGCGAATGCCGCCACCATTAGTGTTAGCAGAATTACCACTGACCGTGCTATTTGTAAGCGCAACGTCTCCGTTATTACTTTGAATGCCACCCCCATTAGTGTTGGCAAAATTGCCACTAATCGTGCTATTGACGAGAGTTATATCTCCATTGGAATTTACAATTCCCCCACCGCTCTGATTGGCAAAATTGCCGCCGATCGTGCTATTCGTAATTTCGATATCTCCTTTCAGAGTCCGAATTCCGCCGCCGTTGGTATTGGCAGAATTGCCACTGACCGTGCTATTGATAAGAGTAATATCTCCGCTATTACTGGAAATTCCGCCCCCCCCTCTATTGGTAGAATTCCCGCTCACCGTGCTATTCGAGACAGTAATGTTTCCAGAGATAGTGCGAATGCCGCCGCCAGTATTATTGGTAGAAGACACGCTATGGTAAGACGAATTTCCGACGATCCTACTGTTCGAGATTTCGACGTTCCCGTTGCTAAAAATCCCGCCACCACCATTACTGGCAAAATTGCCGCTAAACGTGCTATTTTCTATCGTTAATGTCCCCGGCTTGGTATGCTCAATTCCGCCACCCCGTCCTGCCACGCTGCCATTTTGAATGGTTAGGTTCTTAATCGCAACACTGTTGGCAGTAATTCTGAAAACGCGATCGCTTCCTCCTCCATCCACAATAATATTCTGACTGCTTCCATCAATTGTCAGATCGTTCGTCGACCAACTAATCTGACTGGTTAAATTAATCGTTCCCGAAAGATTAAAGTTGATTTCATCTCCAATACTCGCACTGATTATGGCTTCCCGCAGGGTTGTGTCTGTGTCGGCGATAGTGTTGTCGAGGAGACTATTAACGGTAATGGCTGCCAACTTGCCAGCCCAGTTGTTCAATGTTCCTCGGGTAAACGGCACGCCTGCTTCAATATTTCCCGTACCGTGCTCTAATATCCAATTTGCCCCATAATTGGCGCTGCCCGTCGCATCCACCGAAGCTGCCACATCTGCCCCTGTCGCCTCGGCGATTTGCTGGACTAAACTTTCTCCTGCCATCCCTAAAGCCGTAAAACAACTATAGAGCAAAATATCTGCACTCGGAGAGAGAGACTCGCCCCAACGCTCCAGTTGAGTCCGATATTGCTGAATGTTTTGTGCGGTCAGAAAATCTTTCCCCAACCAGAATTCTCCCGAATTCCCTTCGGTAACAATGCTCAGAGTCTCGATGGGTCGGTCGGCAAAATTCAACACTTCGGCAATCTTGGCCATTCCATCTTCCTCTCTCAATACCAAACGAGAAACCGTCCCGGCTTCTCCCCCATAAAGTAATTGATATGGATTGTCTGCCCTCTCGTCAATGAAAGTATAGTCAAAAGACTCCCCAATGTCTCCAAAGCGAATAACCGTCGGACTGTGTTGCGTTCCGTCTCCCATGCGAATTAAAGTTGCATCTTGGGGTCGAATGGGATTAACGGCGGCGAGATTGATATTTTCCCCTCGCACTTCTCCTGCAATAATTAAATCCCCCGTTTCGGCGGAATTGAGGGCATTATGGGCAACCGCAGGAGAAGCGGTTAATAAGGCAGGAATGTCCAAAGCCGTGAAGGGAAGAATTGCTCCATTGCTATTCCTAGGAGCTGTGATTTCCAAATTCAATAGACTCCCCGCCTGCTGAATGCGAATTAAACGGCTACCCGGGACGGCAGAAACTGTTACCGTGCCATTTGCTGCTTCGATGCTGCCTGTATTGGCGATAGTTCCCCCCATCAGGGTTAAATCTCCTCCCGTCGAGATCAAATTTCCGGCATTGATTATCGCTCCCGGTTGAGATAAATCGAAAGCAAATTGATTGGGATTTCCCGTTAAGTTTTGATAATCGTTCTTTCCAAAGGCATTAAAAAAATTATCCCCAAACCCAATCCCTGTCGCTGTCGTTGCGGTAAAATCTCCCGGCACGTTTAAACTAGCATTATTCCCAAAAACAATTCCGGCAGGATTCATCAAGAATAAGTGGGAATTTCCGCCCGTGACTTGAATTAAACCGTTAATAATCGAAGGATCGTTCCCCACAACGCGACCGAGAATATTGTGAATATTCGGTGCAGAGAGAAAATTCACAATTTGTCCGTCACCGACTCCAAACTTTTCAAAACTGTGAAATAAATTCTCGCCATTTCCCGAGAGGATACCTCCTTTAATATTAAATTGCTGCCCGTTGGCATTCACGAGAGTTCCCGTACCATTCGCTTCGGGAATAATGGGTAGAGCCCCCACAGAAAGTGGGATCGACCCAGTTGCGACAAGAGCAAGGGGAGTCAAATAGAGGAGCGATCGCCAAAATCTCATTGGCTTTATTCCTTTTTTGAAAAAACTTTCATAATGATATTAGTATATTCGAGAATACCCAGTAAAAATAATGTAATGACTGTAAAGATTCGGTAAAATTACGGTGAATGTTGTGTGAATTTTTCTTTTGGGAACTGTAAATG
>JBFRWJ010000368.1:0-3632 GCA_051439525.1 Spirulina sp.
TGCAACTGTTGAAAATGAAAGTTGGGGTATCCCAAGAAGCCGTGATGGAAGTGGTCGTCCCCATTATCGATGAAGTCATTCAAAGGCGCGCCCAACAAAATCGCAGTGCCATGAGCTCGGCGATCGCAGAACTCATTCCGGAAGCGATCGCCAAAGAAATTCAAATTTCTCCCCAAGAAATGGCCAAAGCTTTGGGCCCAGAAATGGCCTCCGCCATCCGCGAACAAATCAAAGTCGAAAAAGATTCCATCTCCAAAACCCTCGGCCCGGAAATGGGACGGGCGATCAAGCAACAAATCGCAGTGGAACGGGATGCCATGGTCGATGCCCTTTATCCCGTGATCGGCTCTACCGTCGGCAAATATATGGGAGAAGTCATTACGACCATCAACGATAAGGTGGAAAAAACCCTCAGCCCCGAAGGGATTATCCGCAAGTTTCGGGCCAAAGTGCAAGGGGTATCCGAAGCGGAATTAATCCTGCAAGAATCCATGCCGATTACGGTGCAGGCGATTTTCCTCATTCATAAGACCTCGGGGCTGGTTATTGCCGAACTTCAACCCGCCCTAGAACATCGCCTCGAAGCCAATATGCTAGCCGGGATGCTGACGGCAATTCGCAGTTTTGTCAACGATTGTATTGCCCAATCGGGAGAAATTGTCGAACTCAACGAAATTGAGTATGGCGATTCTCGCATTATTTTCGAGGTGGCCGGATATTGCTATCTTGCCGTTGCCGTCAAAGGCGATCCCTCCAAACGCTTTGTCAAAAAAATGCGGCGGACTCTCAGCCAAATCATCCAGAAGTACGATCGCGAAATCGAGGAATTTGAAGGGGATTCCGACACCGTTCCCGAGGCCATTCCCGAGTTATTAGAAAAATTAATTCCTACCCCAGCTTCGGAAAAGAAAAAATCGCCCACGGCATTACTGAGTTTATTGGGGGCGATCGTTCTGTTTGCCGTTCTGCCTTGGGCATATTTTACAGTGCGCGGTGTTCTCAACGATCGTCTGGAAACTGATATCGAGATGGCGCTGATGGATTTAGAAACATCCGCCTATAGCGAACTCTCAGCCACTGCTCGCGGGAAAAAGGTCGCGCTCCACGGTCGAGTCCCATCCCTAGAAATTAAAGAGCAGGCGGAAACCATGGCCCGGGGAAGCCAGCCGAAACTCAACCTTGAGGTTGACAATCAAATCGTGGTGGTGCAAGTGCCTCCCGATCCCGCTTGGGTGGCAGCTTCGATTGAATTGGTGACCTCTTTGCTCAACCGCGATCGCGATATTGATATTACTGCTGCCTACACGCATCCTCCGGGTAAGGTTATCCTGCGGGGAAGCGTGACTCGCTTGGAAGATTACAGCACCATTATCAATACCTTTCAAAAGTTGCCGGGGATCTATGATGTCAATCGCAAGCAATTGCTCCCGGAAGTGTTGCAAAAGCGCATTTATTTTGAAGAGGCTTCCTCCCGATTAACCTCGCGAGAAATATCGGGTACCCTCGTTCCCATCCAACGGTTTCTCAACCAGCATCCCGAAGTGCGCTTGAGGATTTTCGGTCATGCCGATCCCACGGGACAATCGGAAGATAACCAAGTGCTCTCAGCCGAACGGGCAGCCACGGTCAAACGGGAATTAGAACGTCGCGGTATCGATCCCAATCGTCTCATACCGGAGGGCATTCCCGAATCTCCCCCGGACGTCGCCGCCGAACAACCGTTAAAATGGAGTCGCTGCGTTCGCTTTGAATTTGCGTTCTCGGACGAATAATTACAATTCCTTTAGGGTCTTTCTATCGAGCAATCTATGGGTAAAGTTTCCAGAAAAATTTGTCTGGTTGGAGATTTCAGTGTCGGCAAAACCAGCTTAATTCGTCGCTTTGTGGATGATGAATTCAAGGATGAATATTTATCTACCGTGGGCGTAAAATTGTCTCAAAAAGTCGTTAATTTGCAAGGAGAAGGAGGTGAAGATCGACGGGTCGATCTTTTCATTTGGGACATTGAAGGGCAAACTCAATTTAAAGGGATTGCTCCGAGTTATCTTCAAGGTGCAAAGGGTGCAATTATTGTTGCCGATGTCAAGCGTCAAGAAACGATAGAACATTTGCGAGATCATCTGGATTTGTTCTTTAAAATCAACCCTAAAGGATGGGTTATTATTGCTCTGAATAAATCGGACTTGATAAGTGAGGAGAAAATCGAAAAACTCTTGAACTTAAATCAATTTCAGACAGATTATCCCAGAGCGATCGCGACTTACGCAACTTCGGCAAAAACTGGAAAAGATGTGAATGAAATTTTTCACGAATTGGCTGTCAGCATGATTTTTTCGACTTAGTTTGTTATTTGTTGTTTGTTATTTGTTGTTGGTTGTTGGCTATTTCCTGAACAAGAACCAGTAACTTAGTAATGAGTAATAAATAACTTATTGCCATGCACGATATTATTGTTCCCCATCACATTCACTATCTGGTTCTTGCTCCAGATTTAACCATTATTGCGCGATCGCAAGGCATTGGTCAATTTGTTGATGAATCGGCGATCGCAATGGGTCGAGATATTCGCGAAGGATTTCCCGAACTGTTTGGCTGTGAGGAGATTTTAGAGGAAATTTTAGCGGGAGAACAAGCTAATTTTTCCCTGCAAGGCATTACTCGAAGTCGCGATCGCGGCACAAATTTATATATTGATTTGTATTTTCAGGCTTATGAAAAAAGCGAACAAATCCAGAAGGAATTAATTCTTTTTGTGGAAGATGTCACCGAGAAAATGGCTCTCGAACAAACGTTAGTTCAAGCTAGCAATGAAACGAAATTACTCAATTCGGCGCTCGTGGCTTCGCGAAATTATATTAATCGTATTGTTACTTCGATCGCCGATGCGTTGATCGTCACGGATACCCAGCAAATCATTAGAACCATTAATGAAGCGACAGAACGGTTATTTGGTTATGAAGAAAAGGAGTTAATTGATCGCCATCTCTCTTTGTTAGTTGAAGAGGGCGATCGCGTTTTTTCTCAACTGCAAGAAGAGATTGCCCGAGAGGGAGAAATAAGCTGTAATATTGAGGTCATTTGTCGAACGCGAACCGATGCCAAAATTACCGTTGCTTTTTCTTGTTCCCTCATTCAACTGGAATCGGAAACGGAAGCGCAAGATTTAACTTTAACGCCGGAAATTGTTTATATTGGGCGGGATATTACCGATCGCAAGCGCACCCAACAACGACTCGCCGCTCAATACGCGATCGCCAATATTTTATCAGAATCTTCTTCTCTCGAAGCCGATACCCAACGCATTTTAAAAGCGATCGGCGAGATTTTAGGTTGGGATGTGGGAGAATTATGGCGACCCATCTCGGAAGCAGACCATAAAATGATTGGAACTGGCAATTTTTCCACAACTTCCTCTCTCGATCGCGAGGAACTATTCCCGCATTCCGGATTGCGTCGCGTGGATTTGTGGACGAATTCAGAGGCAACAGTGAGCGAGTTTATTACCATTACTGAAATGGTGGTTTTACAGGTGGGAATGGGTCTAGCAGGACGGGTATGGGAACAGGGAGATCCCCAATGGCTTGCCGATCTCAGTGGTGATATAGATTTTGGCCAGGAATCTCCTGCGGCAC
>JBFRWJ010000369.1:0-3351 GCA_051439525.1 Spirulina sp.
TCTCCGAACCGTTGCGCCGAGAACTGTATCGCACGATTGAAAATATCTGGGAAACCTATTATTTCATTGGTGAAGAGAAAGACCTCCCCTTTTATTGTTCCATGTTGTTGTATAAAATGGGCTATTATACCGAGGCGATCGCTTATCTCGATCGCTCACTCCAATTCTACGGCGAAGATCCCGGTATCCTTTACAATCAAGCCAAGTGTTACGGACGGTTGCAATCTTGGGAAAAGGCATTAGCAACCCTAAATAAAGCCTTGGAAATTTATCCCCAGTTTGAAGCCGCCCGGGCTCTCCAAGTTGAAATCGAAGAGAATCTCGGGGCAAATCGGGAATAAATGCGATCGCCTTTCAATGCAAAATTTACAATTCAACAACATTATCGTTATCGTTAAAGCGAGGTAGGGGTTCGACGAGTAAGGTAATATCCGAACACCCGACAATGCGAACGATTTCCCCTTCTTGGATGGTAATATCGAGTTCGCACCGCGCCAACCACCAAGAGGCACGATAGTGCACTTGCCCGGCTTGGTGAGGGGCGATCGCTTTGGTGACGATCGCTTCATCATCAAAACGCTGAGTTAATTTCACCTTGGGAAAAAAGCGATTGTTATTTAGCGGATCGTTTTTCCCGAAAAGCCCCCAAAATCGAAAGACTGCTAAAAACACGGTCATTTCCTCCCGAGCGAACAACAAAGCAGGATCTCTTACTATTTTCTCTGGCGTTATTGTTCATTTTTATGCAGCCGAGAGTAATATCATTGCACTTTTCTGCGGTTGGCTCGGCTCTCTTTCGCGGGTTGGAAATCACCAAGGCGTGCCGATTAAAGTAAACCCACTCCAGAAATAAGGGTGACTTAAATCCCTACCTCCAGTTAACTTTTGGTCTAATGAGATCGTACCGCTCGTCGTGACGATTTCTCCGTCTCCCAATTGGGTTTCTCCTCGAATCATGGAGATTTGCGATCGCCTTAACGCTTCTGCTTTAATTGGTGCTTCTTTCAATTGCTTGTAAAACGTTGTCATCAAAAGCAAAGTTCCCGTATCATCCACCTTCCACAAACTCCCCAAAGCCGACTTAACTCCTGCCAATACTGCTAAACCTGCAAACCCTAACTCGGCTTGTACATCTCCCAATGCCGTTTGGCAAGCACTCAAGACCAGCAATTCGACTGGGGGATCGTGTAAGCCCAATTTGCGAATCTGACTGAGGGACAATTTATCGTTCCCTAAAGAGATAAATGAATTATCCGGACTGCCCGAGGTAAATTGTCCGTGGGTGGCGAGATGAATCAGGGGGAAAGCATTCTCTTGGCGAGCCTCGAGCAAGGTCTCGACTGAAAAATTCTCATTGAGATAAGATTCTCCTTTCCAGAGTTGCTCGGTGAGGATTTCCACTTCAGCTCCAGCAGCAGGGAGTGGTTTTTGGTCTTGAAAGGTTTCCGCCCCCATTGCCAAAAGACTCATGTTGCGAACGTTGGCGTAACTGAGATCGGTTAGCGCTAAACTGGGCATCACACTGAGGCTGTAGTCTTCCACGAGAAAATTTTCCCCATTGTGGAGGGCAGCGATGGGAAGGGAACGAAGTTGCGAATCTAGGAGGAAAGTGAGGTGTTGTATTTCTCGTGCTTTGAGGTCGGCAGCAATGGGTTCGATCAGCCAACTGTAAAGTTTTTGGGCAGGGGTCATAAAGGCGGTGGGACGGCGTTTGTTCGTGACTCTCCTGCGGAAGCGATGGGCGACTTTCACGGCGAGTTCTCGGTTAATGGGGAGAGGACGGACGATCGCATCGCCTTGAGGGGGGACAAAGAGCAGCATCAAGCGATCGCGGTTGGATTCTGGGGCATTTTCGGCGTTGCCCAACGGGGGAACGAAAATGATGTAGAGAAGAGCGGGTTTTACCCCCGTAGCGAGGTAAACTGCATTGAGACTGTCTTGAGCGCGGGCGAGAGTTATTTCTTGTTTGCGAGCTTCCTCACTATTTTCAGAATTGCTATCTTCAGAACTGCGATCGAAAGGATCGGGATCTGAGGAATTGAGATTGTCATTGACTCCCTTCTCACTGATATTGGCCGCATTCCCACCACTGTCACTAGCAATATACTGACGAAAAGCATTGCTAAATTTGGAGTCGAAAGTTCTCAGGGCAACATCGGCACTGGAAAAATTTCTCGATCCTCTCGGGAGATCCGCATCGGTAATCAGAGATGGAAGCGGGGAATTATTGGCAAGAATTGTGTAGGGGATTACTATTTTCCCAGAAGTCTCAACAAGGGTGACAGGTATTGGTGTTGCTTCAAGTTTATTGTCAACGAATAAGATCGCATTTTCAATGTTAGCAATCCCCAATGTTCCCGTTGCAGTACCGCCGATGAGATCTACGGTGACGGACTCCCCGTAATTCGCGTAATCGAGGGTATCAAAACCCGCTCCCCCATCAATATTGCCATTAAAATTTACGCCACTGGCAAAAACAAAGGTATCATTGGCGCTTCCTCCGGTAATCTTGGCAACATTGCTAAAGGTCAAATTATTCGTCAAACCGCTCACACTGCCGCTATTACTTCCCGTCAGCGTCCAAGTTGCGTCTCGATCCGCACTGACAAAATTCCCGGCTCCCGCGATATGGGTGGATGCGGTCAAACTATCGGCATCGCTAATCGTAATCGTGCCCGTCCCGTCGCTGCGACCGATGGTTGTGGACGTAAATCCAGTTTGTAGCGTTTGTAGGTCGTTTGTCGTTATATCTAATGCGGTTGGTGTCGTCCCGCTCCCGCCCAAAATAATATCTCGACTTGCTGTCTCGGTTTCTAAAGCAAAATTGCCCGTGCCGGTAATGGTTGGGGCGAAGATGCCGGTGGGAATCGTGAGGCGATCGCTGCGAATAGTCAGATCTTGAGTTGAAATTGTGGCACTGAGGTTAAACGTCACTCGATCGCGGGCATTCAAGGTAATTTTACCCGTTCCCGCATCAATGTGCCGAACGACAATGTTTTCTCCGATAAACGTCAGATCCGCTCCATTGGTGTCAATTAGAGCATTGAGCTGCATATCAACATTACCGACTCCATCATTATCGGCATCGGCAACCAAGGTAAGCGAAGTTGCTGACGGGTGTAGGGTAAAATTAGGCGGACTATTATTGAAAATAATATTGTTGGAGGCTTCGAGCCGAATATCGCCCATCAATAATGCCAAAGTGGCTTGAGAGATTGTAACCGCGCCAGCAAGTTCTGCATCAGTGAGGATGGAATCGGCTAAAGCTGCACCTACACCTGCTGAATCTGGATTTGCGCTATGAATGGTAATATCGGTGGGATCGAGCAACAGGGTTCCATTTGCTCCATT
>JBFRWJ010000370.1:0-8062 GCA_051439525.1 Spirulina sp.
TTCAAGATCGCTGATACTTGTCGCAGAGGAATTTAGCCCTTGTTGCATCCAAAGCACCCTTCCCTTAATATCATATTTGGCCAGCCAAGCACCCTTATTTCCATACACATCATCCTTAATTCCCGCAGCATAAACATTCCCCATACCATCCACTGCAACGCGACTGATCCCATCATTCTCTGGCGTGACAATTTGTTTTCCCCAGAGCAGTTCTCCACTACTGTTAAATTTAGCCAGCCAAGGATCGCGATCGCTGGGATAAATCAAATTGCTAAAGAGTTTCCCGGTTGTCGTACCTGCCATATAAATATTACCCGAGCGATCGACGGCGACATCGGCAACCGTATCGTTGTCGGTACTCCCTAACTGTTTCAACCATACGGGAGAGGCTCGTTCGGGGGAGGGAGAAGAAGAATTACTTCCGGGAGGATGAGATTGAGATTGAAGCGGATCGCTTAATTCTGAGGCGGGGGATAAAGACTGCCAATCGAGATTGATATTTAAACCCGGATCGATTCCGTTTTCTGTCGGGGTCAGTAACATAGCGAACTCCCTCCGATAGTTGGATTTTACCCTTACTTCTAGATTACTCTGGTAAAATTCCCGCGATCGCCGCGAGTATCCTTTCACCCTGCAAAATTTTACAAAACTTATTGTTTTGTGCCTTGACAAGAGACTGAGATCGTGAAGAAATATGGGTTTTGAGAGAACGGGCAAATTGCGATCGCAAATGATTAAATCGA
The DNA here is from genome assembly GCA_051439525.1 of Spirulina sp. Taxonomy (GTDB): domain Bacteria; phylum Cyanobacteriota; class Cyanobacteriia; order Cyanobacteriales; family Spirulinaceae; genus CCY15215. The sequence continues at coordinate 744 of JBFRWJ010000370.1, forward strand.
GAATCCCCAGTAAAAACAATTCTCAGTCATCGGCATCAGTTATCGGACTTCTAAGAAGGCGATCGCCGTCTAGAAACTCCAGAATTTCGCGTCCCAGTTAAAACAAATTTGCTAGAGTGAAGGAAATGATCGTTTTCCCATCTATTATCGAGCATTCCCATGACCGTCTCGGACTCTCCCCAACCCAAAACCTATCAACACGAAGAGATTCAGCAAATACTCCAAATCGCGATCGCGCGTCAAAGCGAGAGTAGCGAATTAACTGAAGTCGAGTTGCAAGAAATGGCCGCCGAGTTGGGGATTTCTCCCGCATCCTTGCAAGAAGCGCAGCAACAGTGGTTGCAAGAGAAGATCGAACAAACCAAACGCCAAGCTTTTAATCTCTACCGTCAAGAGCGATTTCGTCAAAAAACCATAACATATTCAATTTTGAGTCTTTTCTTAGTGGCTTTTGACTTACTGGCTGGAGGAGGAATGAGTTGGTCTCGCTATGCAATTTTAGTTGCGGGTTTAGCGATCGCTTTGAGTGCTTGGAAAGCCTTTCAAACTCAAGGAGAAGCCTACGAACGAGATTTTTCGCGTTGGGAAACCAAGCGTCAAATCAAACAAACCTTGAAAGGGATTTGGGATAACGTTCAAAAGGTTCTACAGGGCAATTAAAATGCAGATCGACTTTTTTGAGTGAAAGGAAAAATATATCGCAAAACAAATCGTTTAAATTACTTTTGAGGAGCGTTTAATCCATAACAATGCTAAAGATTGCTTTTGCGATCGAAAAGATAGAGGAGTACTGTTCGCGAATCCACCTATCTTTGAAGAGTTTTGAATGAAATAATATCGAAAACTGGAGATATAAAAATATCATATTATCGGCTCGATCTCCGATTGAATGTATATTTGCCCAGCCAATCTTTACTTTAAACCTTGCATGATGAAAATTATCAACGAAATTATTGAGATTCCCACCAATGAAGGGATAAGTATTCACAATGTTACGCCAATTATTATCGAGAAGCTAGAGAAAACAAGGATTAAAAATGGCCAAATTTTAGTATTTTCCCGACATACGACTACGGCTTTAGCCATTAATGAAAACGAAGAAAGATTATTAGAAGATGTGAAAGTGTATTTGCAAAAACTTGCTCCCGAATCAGACCAATATTTGCACAACGACCTCCATTTAAGAATTGTTCCTCCCAATGAGCCCAAGAATGCTCATTCTCATTTAATGGCCATGACTTTAGCAACCAGTGAAATCATCCCCGTTGTCGAGGGAAAACTCGCATTGGGAACGTGGCAATCGGTTTTATTTTTTGAACTCGATGGACCGCGCAAGAGAACGTTATTTCTGCAAATTAGCGGACAATGAACGATTACCCATTCCCCATTCCTGAATCCAAAGAAATTGTTAAGTTATGGGGAAGAATTCCCAGTTATCCTCGTACACTAGAAAAATTGTTCAATTTGCAAATGTAGGGAAAAAGATCGCCGTGAAATTAGCCCAGCGCGTAACAAAAGTTCCGCCTTCCATGACCTTGGCAATTTCTGCTAAAGCTAAAGCAATGAAAGCAGATGGTCTTGATGTTTGCAGTTTTAGTGCCGGAGAACCGGATTTCGATACCCCCGAACATATTAAAGAAGCCGCTAAAAAAGCACTGGATGAAGGCAAAACGCGTTACGGTCCGGCGGCGGGAGAACCCAAACTGAGGGCGGCAATCGCGAAAAAACTCCAAACAGATAATCACTTAAACTATCAACCCGAAAATATTATCGTCACCAATGGTGGGAAATATTCTCTCTTTAATCTCATGTTGGCGTTAATCGAAGCGGGAGATGAAGTCATCATTCCCGTTCCCTATTGGGTCAGCTATCCGGAAATGGTTAAATTGGCCGGGGGAACTCCCGTTTTCGTTCCCACGGAAGCGAGCAAGGGTTATAAAATTACCCCGGAGCAACTGCGCGCGGTCACAACGGAAAAAAGCAAATTATTCGTTCTCAATTCTCCCTCAAACCCAACGGGAATGGTGTATTCTCCCGCAGAAATTCAGGCCTTAGCGGACGTTATTGTCGAAAAAGATTTGCTGGTCGTCTCGGATGAAATTTACGAGAAAATTCTCTACGAGGGTGCAGAACATTTGTCGATTGGCTCTCTCAACCCAGAAATCTTTGCTCGCACTATTGTAAGTAATGGCTTTGCGAAAAGTTATGCCATGACGGGTTGGCGCGTGGGCTATGCAGCAGCTCCGGTAGAATTAATACAAGCCATGACGAGAATTCAAGGTCACAGTACCTCCAATGTGTGTACCTTTGCTCAATACGGCGCGATCGCGGCTTTAGAGGGTTCCCAAGATCCCCTGCAAATCATGTTAGAAGCGTTTGCAGAACGTCGCCGTTTGATTCTGGACAGGATTGCTGCTATTCCCCATCTCAGTTGTCCCCAACCCGAGGGGGCTTTTTACGTTTATATCAATATTGCCGAGACGGGAATGGATTCTCTGGAATTTTGCCATCTCTTGCTCGATAAATATCATGTTGCGGCAATTCCCGGGGTGGCATTTGGTTCGGAAGGAGGAATTCGCATGTCTTACGCGACGGATTTAACTTCCATTCAAAAAGGCATGGAACGATTAGAAAAATTTGTTTCAACTCTTTAAGTTTCCCAGCCCCAGTTATCGATCGCGAGAATGAGAAGGGTAAAATGAGAATAGAGCGACTAAAGGAGGGATAAGGGATGACCTATCAAAAAATATTAGTTGCAATCGATCGCTCGCAACAAGGAGAAATCGTCTTTACCCGAGCCTTAGAAATTGCTAAGGAAAATCAAGCTCAATTAACGATCTTTCACTGTCTTCCCATCGATACCCAAGAAAATCCCGGACTTTATAGCGATCTTTACGGACAGAACTTAGGTAACTACGCCCGTGCCCTACAAGAACACCTCGATCGCGAAAAAGAACAGACCCGTCAATGGCTGACCGCCTATTGCGATCGGGCAGTTCGCAGTGGCGTGCGGGCCGACTGGGACTGGCAATTCGGCAACCCAGGAAGGCGCATTCAGCAAATTGCCAAGCACTGGCATCCCGATTTAATCGTCGTCGGTCGTCGCAGTCGCAACGGGTTGAAAGCAATGATGATGGGGAGCGTGAGTAACTATATCGTTCACAACGCTTCCTGTTCCGTATTAGTCGTACAAGGAGTTGAATCGCAAAAGTAAGTCAAAAAGGGAGAGAAGAGTATGAGCTATCAAAAAATTCTCGTGGCGATCGATCGCTCCGAAGGTGCGAAGGATGTTGTCGAGGAAGCTCTGGACATTGCTCTACCCAATCGTGCTGAAGTCCTGATTTTCTATTGTCAGCCTTTTGAAGAGCGTCTCGATGTGATGGGGCCGGTTTACAGCGACGAATTTCTCGCTCGGGTGCAAGATCTGCAAGCAGAACTCGAACGCGCCGAAGAACGCGATCGCGACTTCCTCGCCGAATATGTCAAAAAAGCGCAAGAAAGCGGCCTCGAAGCCCGATGCGAACTTAAACGAGGAGACGCGGGACGGTGGATTTGTAGTCTCGCTAAATCTTGGCAAGCGGATCTGATCGCGATCGGCCGTCGCGGTCATTCGGGATTAACCGAACTGTTTTTAGGCAGCGTGAGTAACTATGTTTTGCATCACGTTTCCTGTTCCGTCTTAATCGTGCAAAAACATTAGGGACAGTCGCCAGTCGGAGAGACGAAGGCGAGGACGGTAAAAAGATAACACTGATTATCTTCTTGCCGATTCCTGACTGCCGACTGCCCAAAAAACAGGATGCTAAGCTGAAAATAAGGCAAAAATTATTATTTGAGGACAATAAATTCAAGTGATAGCTAACCCCACAAAATCTACAGTTCAGTTAGTTGAAGAAGCAACCCGAGAATTATTACTTTGGGTCAATAAAATTGAGAATTCCGAGTTAACGGTTTTTGCCAAAGCGCAGAAACTCGCCACAAAATTAGGCGCGTATTATCGACCGGATGGATTGGTGGAAATTGGCTTTTGGACACCCCGTTTGATTGCCCAAGTCATGCGGAAATCGGAGATTTTCCTCGAGGTTCTCACTCCCCTCGACGCGATCGATCCCCGTGCGGAAGAACAGACCATTCGCTTTCACCGCGATCGCCTCAACCTCGTGCAAGAAGGAGAATTTCACTGGGGAGTTGTCGAGGGGATGATTCCGGGGACGCGCGATCGCGTGGGTTCGTTTTACTGGTTGCGCTATATCGACCAAAACGATCGCCTGCAAGCCATTCGCGATCCCCTCCCCTACTCGTTACCTTATGGGGTATTTGCCCCGGCAGAGCTCTACGATATAGACGGTTTGCAGGCCAGTCGCACGGATATGGATTACTTACAGCGTACCAGTGCTTCCACGCCCCCCGATGGCGAATCCGTCGCCTTCACTGGCGATTTTAGTCGTCTTCCTCGCATTCGTCCCCCGCGCAATATTTTACAACTTCATATCGGGACGGCTTCCCGGGAAGGAACTTTTGAGGGGTTAACCCGACGCTTTCAAGAAATTTCTGATAAATTAGCCCAGGATATTCCTTTAACCCCCGCCGAAGAAAATTATATTGGCTATGATGCCGTCCAATTTTTACCCACGGAACCCACAATTGAATACCGAGATGAATACAGTCCGGAAAGCGAATTTTTCTCGTTTAGTTCCGAAGAAGGCGATACGATTACCCTCGAACTGTTTAAACCCAATACGCAAGATTGGGGATATGACATTCCCATTTTGGGTTCGAGTACCCATAACCCCGCCCTTTTGGGAAGTTTGCGACCCGACGAGGCGATCGATTCGATCTGCACCCTGCACAATTTTTCCACCGGTCCGATCCAAGTCATTTACGATCTCGTTTACGGTCATGCCGATAATCAATCGGAACTCCTTCTCCCCCATCAATGCCTCAAAGGGCCGAATATGTACGGGCAGGACTTAAACCATCAGTCTCCCGTCGTGCGGGCAATTTTCTTGGAAATGCAGCGTCGCAAAATCAACACCGGAGCCGACGGCATTCGCGTCGATGGGGGGCAAGATTTTCGCTTTTTTAATCCCCTTTCGGGACGAGTTGAATACGATGATGCCTATTTACTGGCCATGAGCGATCTGGTGCAAGAAATTAATGGTTGTCAGCGTTTATTATTTACCATTTTTGAAGATGGGCGACCTTGGCCGCAAGAGGGGTGGGAAGAGATTTCCACCTATCGCGAATTGATCGACCTCAAACCGGATTCTTATCAATGGGGCCCGTTAATTTTTGCCCATAATACGCCCACCTTAGAAGAATTTTGGGAACGGAAATGGCGCAGGGTTTGCGAGGTCATGTATGAAGGCCAAAACTGGATTACCGGTTGTGCCAATCACGATACGGTACGGCGAGGAAATCAGGTGGATCTCGAGGCGAAAATTAATTGGAATTTAGGCAACAGTTTATCGGAGGTACTTCGTCATGCTTACGATAATCCGGCGGTGACCTTATGGGTTTATGGCTTTAGTCCGGGGTTGCCTATGGATTTTATTAATGCTACCATGCACGCCCCTTGGATGTTTTTTCGCAATACTGACGAACGCTATGGGGTTAAGGTCGTTTCCGAAGAAATTGGCTTTTTATATTGGCAGGTTACGCCGGAATTGTTCAAGCGATCGCAGAATTTTATCGGCTTGAAATCTTTGGGGTTCAAACAGTTGGAGGAATTACGAGAATTTGGAACGGCATTGCAAAAAATCATGCAAGAGAAAGATTTTAGCCTTTCGGAAACCGTCAGTTCGATTCGCACCTGCATGAGTAACAATGGAGAAGTTTGCGAAATTCCCCGATTGAAGACGTTAAATCGTTCGGGAATGCGACGCTTTTTAAATAAGATGGATAGCGATCGCTTAAAATCTTTTGCGCTCTCGTTTATGGAGGATTGTTATGTCCTTTGTAATGTTTCTCGTTACGAAGAAAATCTCGATCCCGCCCAAACGCGGTACAATTTGCAGTTACGTCAATTTCGCCTCGATCGCCCTTGGTTGCGCCAAAATTTATCGGGAACGGATCGCTTTAATAAATTTAGCGATGGTCACTCTACTGTATTTTACGGCGCGCGCAGCAATCCGGAAGATGAAAGCGATCGGGCGGTCATGGTGGCGCACATGGGGGGAAAACCCGTCAGAATCCAGTGGAAAAAATGGCTGCACGCGGATCTGGCGGATTGGGAAGTCGCGATCGCATCTCCCGACTTGCAAAAAAACAACGCACTCGACAATCTCAATGAATTTGAACTGAAAGATTCTCAAGGAATATTGCTGATACCTAAAAGCGGCGATTAATGCGCAAAGGATGCGACAAAAAATTCTTTTTTCGCATCCCCAAATCCATCTAACCCTGTCATAAATTGAGAATTTATGGAAAGCACGGTTTTGTATTAAAATAATCTCTCGGTCGAGTATAAACGATCGACAGGCAATCCCGAACAAAGCAGAAACAAAATGCTGGCAGACCCAACAGAGCGAGAAAACACGAATAAGTGGAAATTTTTTGCCGATCGCGGCGGTACATTTACCGATATTGTGGCAATTTCTCCCGATCGGCGAGTGACGATTCACAAATTGCTCTCTGAAAATCCAGAACATTACCAAGATGCAGTCATTCAAGGCATTCGCAATGTTTTAAAAATCTCGCCTCATTCCCCCCTTCCTGCCGAACAAATTGAAGCGATTAAAATCGGGACGACAATAGCAACAAATGCACTCTTAGAACGAAAAGGCGATCGCGTTGTCCTTGCCATTACGAAGGGTTTTCGAGATGCTTTAAGAATTGGTTATCAAAATCGCCCCGATATCTTTGCTCGCGAGATTATTCTCCCAGAAATGATCTACGAACGCGCGATCGAAGTCGAAGAACGTTATACGGCTCGAGGCGAAGTATTAACCCCTCTCAATCTAGCGCGAGTGCGCCAAGATTTACAAGCCGCCTACGAAGCAGGAATTCGCAGTTGTGCTATTGTTTTAATGCACGCTTATCGCTATCCCCAACACGAAGAAGCGATCGCAAAAGTCGCCCGAGAAATAGGGTTCTCGCAAATTTCTGTTTCCCACCGTGTTAGCAATTTAATGAAGTTAGTCGGTCGCGGCGATACTACTGTTGTCGATGCCTATTTATCTCCTATTTTACGGCGCTATGTGGAACAAATCGATGGTTATCTCTCTCAGACCGATACGCCGACCATTGCACCGCCAAAATTGATGTTTATGCAGTCCAATGGCGGACTTACCAATGCTCGCGTCTTTAAAGGCAAAGAT
>JBFRWJ010000371.1:0-8976 GCA_051439525.1 Spirulina sp.
TAATTTTTCTAATTGTTCTTCCATTAATAACGCTTCTTTTCCTCGCCTATGATTCTTTCTTCTTTTTCTCCCATTCTTCACTCCTTCTTCTCCTTGTTCATTATATCTTTTGAGAATTTTTTGGCAATATTCGTATTTCAATCCTATAGCGATCGCACTATTTTTGATTGTCCAACCCAACGATATCTTCCACAGTAAATGCCATCGCCTACTTTCCACAGGGTCTTCACTGGTTCGATATTTTTTCTTGAGTTTCTCTGTACTTAGATGCGGGGCAAGGTAGACTTTTCTTGGCATTGACTTTTCCTCATTTTTTCTTCTCTATTTATACCTCATATTAACCGGATTTGGTATGATAACTGTAAAGAAAGAGCGCTCCCCCAACGTTTGAAGGTCGTTCCTTCCTTGGGAAACCATGTGTCCGGCCAGTCTTGCCAAGGCATATCCAACGGGTTCTCCAGCACGTAAACGCTGCCCGCAGGCATGGCATAGCGACCCCGAGAAAGACGTTGGGAGGCATATTTTTGATCCTCTTTATCCTCCGAAGAACGACCGCCCTGACGATAGCGCATGGGAGTCGGGCGTTCGGTTAACAGTGCCTCTACCGGGCGATCGTCCCACAGTAATTCCCATCCCCGATGTTTTACCTTGGTCGCGCGATCGCCATTGCTCTTGCGCTTCTGCTGTTGGGGAGCGCGGTAGGAATAGTCATTCGATCCCCAAATTCCGGGAGTAATGAGGGCAAAACTTTTGCCAATGGGCTCTTTCAACAAATCGCGCACCGATGCACTGATTTCCTCGCAACGCAACTCGACTAAATGCCCCTCTCCCCCAAAGCGATAGCATCCCGCTTTAATTTCTGTATTGCAGAGATACACCAAACAGGCATCGGGATCGAGTTGTACGGCATTTTCAAGAAATAAACTGCCGCCATCGTCCCGCGATCGAGTGACGACCCGATCGCCATCTTCTTGCAAGTGAGGGTGCAAGTGAGGAATAAATTTCCAAGGCGATTCTGCGATCGCTGGCATAATGTCCGTTCCCAAGTCTTGCCAAGACTCGATCGCCACCCAAGTTCCCTTCCTAAATTTCCCCACAGGCGGATTTTTCTCCTTCTCGCCCTCGGGTAGCTTGTCGTCGTCCACCAACCATTTTTTTCTCGGCTCGGGATGCCATTTCAGTTGATAGCGAATTTTCCCGCCCTTAACCCAACAATTGAAGGGAGTGGGAACGTAGAAATTTTTGGGTTCTTTACTCCATGCCCAAAACGGACCCGCCACTTGCAGATCGCGAAATTCCGGCGACCATTGCTCGCCCTCTGACTTTTTCGTAGATAACGCCGCCGAACAAATTCCCGATAGCGCCGTTGCCAAAGGGGGAAATTTCTGACCCGATCGCCCGACGAGATTTTCTGGAGAAAGAAAGCGCCCCGCACTCCCGTACAATAACCCCAAGGGTTCGATAATAATGAGATATTGAAAAGGAGGCCGAGAGCATTTTTGAGTGTGTTCGGATTGAGTTGCAGTTACTGACATAGATGAAAACCTACCTTGGCTAAATTAATGACCCAGTTGTTGAAAGCGGTATAGATTTTGCTGCAATCCTTTGGATTTTCCTCCGTCGCTAAATTGTCAAACCATGCCTGTAAATCTTCGTGAATTTCTTTGAGTTCGTCTTTCTCTCGATCGTCAAGAAAGTTTCCGAGTTCTCCTAAAATCCCGGCTCTGTTGGTTTCCTTCCACCACTGTTCTTCGTCAACATTCCACCAATTTTTCAGCGCGAGAATATCCCCACAGTCGGGGAAGTACAAATTAAAGAGACCTCGAGCAATAGAAATGTGTTCTTGGCTAAAGGCATGGCGGGACTCCAAAGTGGCGACATCGGCGTAAATATGTCCCCAATTTTGCCCGTCGTCGCGATCGCGATATCCGGTCAAAATTCGCTCCAAGAAGCGCCACGGACAAACCCACTGCAAATGATTGCCCCCATTGAACAGTACCCGCAGGGCAATGCGATCGCGCCCGTGGTTTTTCGCCGCTCCCTCAGCCTCCTTGCAATGTTGAAGCACGTCTCGTTGGGGGACTCCTCCCCCCGCCCAGACAAACCCCACGCTAGCACTAATAAACTTGAAATCGGACTCCGTTGCGCTCACCTGCGTGTTGCGATCGGGCCAAATTTCTTCGGGGAAGCGATAAAACCATTGCAAGCATTCCGTGGGAGAAAGTTCGCGATCGTTGCGATAGAAAACGCCCAAAAAATCATCCCCTCCCGCATAGATAATGCGCCCTAACGTTTTGGGAAATTCGTTTTTGGTTTGCGCCCCCCATTCCCGCATGATGCGACTGAATCCCCGCAGCCCTTCCACTTCATCAATCCCCTGCTTGTTCAGGTTTTGCAAATATTCGCCGGCTTTATCCCCATCTCCTTGAAACCAACCCGTCCAGCTTTTGGGTTTGTCGTCGTCCTCTGTTACCTTGCGGTTCAAATCTCGAAAAGATTCGGGCAGTTCAAACTTGATACTCGTCGATCGCGCGACATCTTTGAGGGTAATCAAGCGCTTGATCAGTTCGGGAATGCTCAACTGTTCCTTGGGATCGATAATCGCGCCATCGCCGCCAAGTTTCTCATTTAAAAGTTTGTAAAACTCTCGCGTTTCGTCGTGCTTGACTCCTTCATTCCAACCCGTTTGCGATCCACCTTCAACCTGCTTGCCCGTCCACAAGCTCATCCCCGGATAAGCCACCCCATCCGCCCCGGAAAGCGTGGAACTTTCCCCGATCCAATTCACCCCCGTCCACCCCCGGGCGCGTTTGACTTCATTGAGATTCTCTCGAGCTTCTTTGATGCTCGCCCCCGTAGCCCAGAAAAACTCCCAAGCGTGTCGTTCCCATCTTTGCCAATCATCGTACCACGGATAGGCAGGCTCGCCGTTGGCACGATTCTTGCGCAGTCCCCATTTCACCCACTTTTCCCAGCGTTTTTTCATCCACTTGCCGCACTTTTCTTCCACCCACTTATAACAGGCTTCCGCGATGTTTTCCCAAGCGTCGAGAAAGGCTTTTCGAGCCTCGGCTTCGGGAAACTCCCCCCGCACGATAATCTGATTGGGGGTGCCGAGGGTTACATTGATTTGAGCGGGAGAAATCACCGGATCGCCCCCTAAATAGTCTCTTGCCCCATCGCAAATCGCATCTGCTAAATAGGACAAAAGAAAGGAACTTCCGTATAAATCTCGCAGTTTGCGGGATTTTTCGATAAAACCTTGAACGGGGGAAAAAGTGATAGCCGTGTAAATCTCATCAGTCATAGACTCAATTTGCGATCGCTTTTCTAATGTACAAACAGAATAGGGAAAACCTCGATTAATTCTCTATAGTCTCATCTAGCGACCCAATTGCTCAATTTTTTGAGATGCCAACATAGATCGACTGTTATTTTCTCGTATTCCTAAAGTATTGCTCGGGAAATTTTCCGTATTTTTCCCGTTGACTTTCCGCCAAGTCGCTGTGAGGATAATATTTCTCTCACGAGCGCAATTTTTCTCTTACCATTATCTGTAAGTTGATACAATGGAAATAATCGCATAAGTGGGGCGCATTCTGCCGCAATATTTGTTATGACAGCCGTTCGACCTGCCAACAATCTAACTCAGCGATCGCCAGAAGAAAACGCGATCGCACCTCCTGCTTCGTCCCCATCGGCTTCGAGTTATCCCTTCGATGCTCGAGAGATTAAAACTCAATTAATATCTTACGGCGAAAGAAAATTTACGGGTAAACTAGAACTCCAATTAACCGCTCGGGAAAAATGGGAACTCTACCTGAATTTAGGGCGTTTGATCTGGGCAACAGGAGGGTTTCATGCCGTCCGACGGTGGCGCAGGCAATTATGGCGTTGCTGTCGCGAAATTAACGCCGATCGGATCGCCCTACGCAATACAGATGCCCTCGAATGTTGGGATTATCAAGTTTTAGTCGTATTACTCCAGCGCAAACTCTCGAATACCGAACCCATTGTCGCAACGATGTTGGGCATGATGACGGAAGTTCTCTTCGATATTATTCAATTTATCGAATTAGTGGATTTCAAAATCAAATCAATTCAAAATCAAGCCAAACCCAAACCCCATTATTCTCTCATTGCGCATCCCGGAGTCCGCCCTTCCGATCGCGGTTTACTCCCCCAAACCGATTGGTTATTAGAATCAGCCATGATGCAAATCGATCTGGTGTGGCAACAGTGGGTGAATGCGGGATTGAAAGGCTATTCTCCGAATTTTGCGCCAATTATTCACCAACCGGAACAACTCCAACAAATTATTCCCAAAACCACCTATAATAATCTGGTGACATTATGTAACGGGCAAAGAACGTTACGCGATATTGCTGCCCTTTGTCAACAGGATGTTTTAAAACTCTCTACATCTTTGGCGCCTTACATTCGGCAACAAGGGATTAAATTAGTGAAAGTGTCAGATTTGCCCCATCCAAACTTTAAAGCTGTTGACACCATCGTCAGACCCCGTCAACCGTTAATTGCTTGTATTGAGGACGATCGCCAAACCCGGCAAATTTTAAAGGGAATTCTCACGAAAGCCGGTTATCGATTTTTAGCGATCGCGAAAGAGGTAGAAACTTTACCCATGTTATTGCAACACGAACCGGATCTCATTTTTCTCGATTTAGTGATGCCCATCGCCAACAGCTATGAACTTTGCGCGCAAATTCGCGGGATCGAACGGTTTCAAGAAACACCAATTGTAATTGTGACGGAGAAAGATGGAATTAGCGATTTCGTTCGGGCTAAAATGGTCGGAGTCACTAATTTTTTAACCAAACCCATAGATGCAACTAAAATCTTAAACTTAATTCGCCTACACTTGGACAATGAACAATGAACAATGAACAATGAACAATGAACAATGAACAATGAACAATGAACAAACAACAAATAACAAACAACAAATAACAAACAACAAATAACAAATAACAAATAACAAACAACAAATAACAAACAACAAATAACAAACAACAAATAACAAATAACAAACAACAAATAACAAATAACAAATAACAAATAACAAATAACAAACAACAAATAACAATGAACAAAAAATTAACCTTTTTAGGACTGGGCGTGATGGGGGGATATATGACCGCAAATTTGGCCAAAAGCGGTTGTACGGTGACGGGATGGAATCGAACTCGCGATCGCCCGGGGGTTAAAATTGCTGCCGAAGCAGGGGCAGAACTTACCTCTTCCTTGAAAGAGGCGGTAGAATCGGCAGAAATTATTTTTTCTTGCTTGGGGGATGTTCCCGATGTAGAAGAAGTCTTATTGGGAAGGGATGGAGTTGTGAAGTATGCCCCTAAAAATGCTTTAATTGTTGATACCAGTACCATCGGTTCTACAGCCGCAAAAACAATTGGTGAGGAATTAGCCAAGAACGATCTGCGCTTTCTCGATGCACCCATTTCTGGAGGAGATGTGGGGGCGAAAAACGGGACTTTAACCTTTATGGTGGGAGGCAATGAAGAAGATTTTTCCGAATGCGAACCCTTTTTTCAAATGATGGGTAAAAATATCCGCTTGTGCGGTAACGTGGGAAGCGGTCAAGCGGTGAAAATGTGCAATCAAATTCTCTGCGCCCTCAATTTAGTCGGCATCTGCGAGGCAATACTTTTGGCAGAAAAACAAGGGATTGACCCCAGTTTAATTGTAGAAGTATGCAGTACCGGAGCAGCAGGATCCTGGGCGCTTTCTAATTTGGGAATGAAAGTGGCAAATTCGGATTTTGCACCGGGATTTATGATTAAACATATCGTTAAAGATTTGCGTTTGGTGCGAGAAATTGCTGAAACCGCATCTCTAGAATTACCGGGAACGGAATTTAGCGATCGCCTTTTTAAAATCGTGCAAAGTTTGGGGAATGGTGAAGGAAACGAACAAGGGACGCAAGCCATGATTCGGGCTTATCGGGAGCAAGAAGAGATAACATAAAAATAGTCTTAAGATTCCCCTTTCGCCACGGGTAAAAGAACTGTAAATGTTGTCCCGCAATGCAATTGACTTTCAACTTTAATCTGTCCGGAATGGTTTTCTACGATCGCTTTAGCAATGGCTAATCCCAAACCCGATCCCGTCGGTTGCGAGAGCGTGCGATCGCGCGATCGCGAGGGATCGACTCGGTAAAAGCGATCGAAAATATGGGGTAAATCCCGAGCAGGAATTCCGACTCCCGTATCTTTGATTTTCACCTGCAATCTTTCCTGACGGCGGTCTTTTTTAATCCGTTGCAATTCAATTTCAACCTTGGCTTTTTCTCCTTCCGTCGTTGCGCGATCGCGGCGAGAATATTCGATCGCATTACTCACCAAATTGGTAAACAATCGCGCCAAACCGTCCCAATCTCCTCGCAGATTAAAGGCTTCTTCGGCGGGTACATTCTGGTGTTTTTCGGGTTCAATAATATGTAAAAATAGAAAAACTCCCTCCTGTTCGGCGACAAAACGCTGTTCTTCAATTGCTTCCATTAAGAGCGCGTCTAAGGGTAAAATCTGGAATTGATTTTGGGCGATTCCCCGATCCGATCGCGTTAAAAAGAGCAGATCGTTGACTAATTTTCCCAACCGTCGCGTTAACCGTTCGACAATTTGCAACTGTCGCTGCTGTACTTTGGGATCGCTGTCGGGATAAGCTAAGGCCATTTGTACGTTGGTTTGGATAGTTGCAATCGGATTCCGCAATTCATGGGAGGCATCGGCGGTAAATTGTTCGAGACTGTGATAGGATTGCTTAATCGGTTCGATCGCCAGTCCCGACAGCAACCAACCGATCGCCGCAACCGAAGCAACCGTCAGACTCGTGCCGAAAATTAAGTCATAAATCAACTTGCGACTGGGTTTGGTCACTTCAAACCAAGGATGACTGACCCGCAAGTACCCCACAACATAGCGACCCCGTTCGATGCGTTTTGTCACTTGTCGCAGGAGGTAAGTAGGGGAAATATGTACCGTTACGGCTCTCCCCGAGAGTTGCAAAGGGATCTGTGGTGACTTCACAAAAGTTGACCAGAGTAATTCTCCTTCGGGATCGAACCATTCGAGATCGATGCGATCCTCTTCTCCCGTTGGGGTATTGTTGCGAAAACTCGCCGCAATATCCACGCGATCGCCGCCTCGGGAAGCGGGTTGATGCTGAATGACCAGCGATCGCTCTACCACCTCGGTGACGTGCTTGAGGGTGTCATCGACGCGATCGATGAGAGTATTGCGCACGTAAAAATAAAACCCCGTTGCAAAGAGTAACAACAGGATAGCCGTAACGGTAGCATACCAAATGGCGAGGCGGCGACGGGTGGCGAGGAACACTTTAAAAGTTAACAGTTGACAGTTGATAGTTGACAGTTGATAACAGGAGAAGAGAGGAAGAGGAGAACAAGAAAAGGATATTCGTCCTTCCTCCTTCCTCCTTTATGCTTCATCCTTCATCCTTCATCCTTCATCCTTTTTTTAATTGGCTTTGACTTTTTCATCGGTTTTATTCAAAAAACTGCTAAAGACTTGCACGATTTGATAAACGCCTTCCGCGCCTCCAGCAATTAATGCACCCGTTAAAAAGACATCCATTGTATTAAAACCCAAGGCTTGATATTTGGACATTGCTTGCAGTTGATTGGGGTCTACTAAGTTTCCCAGAATGCGCACGCCGACAACGCTAATTAGAATACCGACAAGGAGAGCAATCCACAAGGATATCCTTCTCGTGTCAGCTTTATACTTTTTAAGTTTAATCCGGAGTTCTTTGCGCTCTGCAATCCACTGTTTCCGCTCATCTGGAGTTATATTTTCTCCCTTGAGTTCGCGATTTAAGCGCATGAGTTCAGCTTCGATCTCTTCTCGTGCTGGATTGCGCCAAGTTGATATCATAACCTCAACTGTACTTTGTTCCAGTGTGGCTACACCAGCAATTACAGTTAACAACTGAATAATATCATTCGGTCCAAAGTTTCGTAAATTGATAACATCGGGGGAATTTGCCGTTAAAGCTAACAGTCCGATCAGTAAGAGCGTGCCGATTATTTGAATCATGGGTTAGAACTCCTCACTTTCCCAATTCTCGGAAAACAAAACTCATCCTTCATCCTTCGTTCTTAACTTTTTCGGTGGTTTTATTCAAGAAACTGCTAAAGACTTGCACGATTTGATAAACACCTTCCGTGCCTCCAGAAATTAATGCACCCGTCAAAAAGACATCGATGATATTAAAACCCACGGCTTGATATTTGGACATTGCTTGCAGTTGATTGGGGTCCACTAAGTTCCCCAGAATGCGCAGGCCAACCACGCCAAGAAGAATACCGGAAAGGAGCGTGAACCACAAGGTAATCCTTCTCGTGTCAGCTTTAAACTTTTTAAGTTTAATCTTGAGTTCTTTGCGCTCTGCGATCCACTGTCTCCGCTCTTCTGGCGTTTCGTCCACAACCTCCAGTTCGCGATCTAAACGTATGAGTTCAGCTTTGAGATCTTCTTGCGCCGGATCGCGCCAAGTGGACATCACAACCTCAACCGCACTGTGTTCCAGTGCTGCCACAAAACCAATTACGGTTAACAACTGAAAAATCTCAGTCGGTCCAAAGTTTCGTACACTAATAAAATCGGGGGAAATTGCAGTTAAAGCCAGCAGTACGATCAGTAAGATCGTGCCGATTATTTGAATCATCTGTTAAGCTCCTGAACTTTCCTAATTTGAGTGAATTAGCTTGCAGTTTAAAGGCAATTTTTCGATCGGTCAAGAGGTTGTGAGGAAAAGATTACAATGTAAAGATTGGATAATTTTTTTTACCCGATCTTTACACTATTTTTATACTTGCGTCAGCGTGACTTCAATAATCATATCGTTGAAGTCGTTGTCACCTCCATTCACTAAATCTTCAAAGCCAAAGGTATTATTCGCCAACAAGCGAATGTGATCGAC
>JBFRWJ010000372.1:0-4776 GCA_051439525.1 Spirulina sp.
GTCGTAAGCATGAGTTCCGAATGAATTGAGCCGTTCGGATAGCTTCGTCTAATTTGATATACTGGGACTGCGTTCCTTTGAGTTTGGCTTCGATGACTAGCATGGGAATATTTTAGCACACTTTACCCGACATTTGTATTTCTATAAGGATTCGCTATCGCTCAGTTTGTTTTTTTGGTCGCTATTCATGAGGGGCTGTGTGGGTCGGATACCTCCGCACTTCCGTCATCACCGCTAAACGCTGGGAGCCTTCTGGCGACATTTAGGTAAACTTTTAGAGCAATGCGCGAGTGCAGAATGATGACCCACAGACTAATACGATTCCCAAAATCTTCATTTTTAGCCAATCCGAAAATCAAAGCGATCGCTGCTCTGGCGATCGCGCTGATCGTTTGGGCTTTTGTTCCTATTTTGGTCAGGATAGCCGAGAATGAGATAACGCCCAACGCCGTCGCATTTCATCGCCTTTGGATTGCGAGCGCGATTTTGGGGTTGGGGAAAGGAATGCAGACAATGACGAGCCAACTTTTTAGTCTTAATCATCAGTCCAATTCAGCCCCGTCTTTTTCGGGTAAAACGGTAGGATTGTTGTTAGCGACAAGCATTTTCTTTGCAGCCAACCACATCGCTTGGATTTGGTCTCTGACTCAGACCAGTATTGCTAACTCTGCGCTTTTGCATAATTTTACTCCCGTGTTTGTGATTCTTGCGGGCTTTCTCTTATTCGCTCAACGCTTCGATCGCCGTTTTATTATGGGCGCGATCGTTGCGGTTGGTGGCTCGATCGTGCTGGGTTTTGACGATATCTCCTACGGAATGGTTAAAGTGCAAGGTGATGCGATCGCGTTTCTTTCTGCCTTCTTTTTTGCCCTATATCTATTATTTGTAGAACGGATTCGCGATCGATTCGACACGATGACAACCATTTTTTATTGTTGCTCGCTGGGTATGCTGGCAATTTTACCGACTCTTTTTGAGAATGCCGGAAAAATCTTTCCTTCCTCTGGGAGTGGATGGTTAGTTCTTCTGGGGCTGGGTTGTTCGATCGTTTTGTGTTATGGTTTGACAGTATATGCACTTAAGTTTCTCTCATCGGGTTTGGTGTCTATCATTCTCTTACTGGATTCGGTTTTTACGGCCATTCTGGCTTGGATCATTTTCTCGGAAACTCTAGATCCCTACAATATTTTAGCTTTTCCTCTCATTTTGCTCGGCATTTATTTAGCGATCGCCAGTCAATCTCCCCTCGACAGAGATTAATCGACGCTCGGGGTGCATCTCAATTTTGCAGTATATTACATTTCTGAGATGCAACCCAGAACGATCCGCGATCGAGGAAATTTAGAGACTTTTCCGAGCAATGATAATTTCATGATTGCAACTTCGCAAAATACTAATATCCTCTTTTAACAACTCTTCCAGAATTTCTCGTTCGTAATATTCTTTGAGCTTTTTATAATAAAAATCATTGTCTTCTTTTCTCAACACAACAGTCAGCAAGCCTTGGGGTTTTAAAATCCGAATTAACTCATCAAAAGCGTTTAACGGAACTTGGTTGCGAGTAAATACCCCCGTAGACACCCAAGCATCAAACGACTCGCTATCGAGGGACAAAGGTTGACCTAATTCTGCCTTATCCAAGCCTTTATAGATATTCCGCCGATTGGCTAATTCTAAAGAATTTTGACTGATGTCACAGCCATATAAGTTGTTGAAACTATAGGCATTTAATTCTTGACCGAGCAAACCCGTTCCACAACCTACATCTAATATTTTACAATCCAGATCGATATAGGATCTTAACTGATAAGCCAAATAGTTCAGTAAGATATTCCAGCCATTTTTTCTGTGCTCTTCATCATAAAAACTTGACCATTCGTCGTACAGTTCGATCGTAGAGTTTATATCTGCAAAAAAGTCTGTCAATCCTTTTTTATAGTCTTGAAAAGATTCTTGTGCGCCTTCTTTTTTATTAGACTCTTTGATTGTCTTGTATAGTACATCTTTAATAATATACCCAATCAAATCAATATCGTTTTCATCAAAAGACAAGGATAAGCGCAGATCGCAAGCATAGGCAATAATTTTTTCGGTTTGCAATAGTTCTGGAGGATTCTCAAAAGAATATTGCCAGTTTTTGAAGTAGCGAGCGTTATCTAAACGTCCGAAAATTTTGATTTTTACACCCCGTTCCGAGGTTTGTTTGATAAATCGATCGACTTGTTGATGGGTGAAACCTAACAAGTTAAATTGGATACTATCGCCAACACGCTCGACGGATTTTGAAGCATCAGGAATATAGATATACTGAGAAGCCGGAGCTAAGACGCGACAAAGGCGATCGTAACGCTGATTGTACTGGTTAATTTTTTCTTCGATCTCTTGAATTTGAGGGCGTAATGTTGCAGCCGTTAAATTACTCATCCTCAAACTAAAATTGGGAACATGGGGCTTGAGTTCCTCAAATAAATCATCATTGAAAGGGCGACAAATGTGTTTTTTGTATAGAGATTCGTAGCAACCTGCAGCCAAAATACAGTAAGTAGCGATAGTCTCGTCATTCGTACAAAGAAATCCACCTTCTCCCGAGTTTAATAGCTTGTAACTTTGAGAGCTAAAGCAAGAGATTTTGCCATATTGACCCACTAAGCGATATTGTTGCTGTTGGGGGTCATAGTATTTTGAACCCAGACTATGGGCGCAATCTTCAATTAAGAAGATATCAGCGCGATCGCAAATCTCTTCAATGGCTTGCAAATCGGAAATATGTCCCCGCATATGGGAGACAATCAAAAATTTAACATCTGGATTTTCCGCGATCTTTTGTTGCAAATCGTCTAAGTCTACTTGGTAATTCCGATCGCATTCTAAGTAAACGGGTGTGGCTCCAGCATGCACGATACTGCTGGGAACGGCTGTAAAGGTAAAACCATTGGTAAAGACTCGATCCTGATGTTGCACTCCTGCTGCTTTGAGTGCTAAAAATAAGGCACTCCCACAAGAATTAACAGCGATCGCATACTCATGACCTGTATAGCGGCTAAATTCCCATTCTAGATTAGCCACCTCAGTTGCTAATTCATCTTCGCTAGTCGCAGAGCAATTTCCTTGCTCATTAAATTCTGAGTCAAAATTGTACCGATAAAGTCTACCCGTTTGCATGAGCTTAACCGCTTGCTCGATCCCCTCTGAGGGAATAGAATCAGGAGTTTTCGCATTCTTAGTAAATTTCATGGGCTTGATTTTATACAGGACAGAGCAGAATAAAACTCTTGCAATGAAACTCTTATCGTTACGCGATCGCTTTTTGACAAATCCAATGGAATTGTTATCGGGCAATCTCGCGTTCCATCAGAAAACTAGCTTATCCCAAAATGACTGTCAAGCGTTTTTCACAAACCCGATCGCCTTTCAAATGTGCCTGAATGTTAGTCTGGACAAACAGTTTGACTGGATTGCCAAAGTTAAAGCCTTAAACTTTCTTCACAATATCTTTATATACGAGATACATAGACAACTAAGTGTTAGAGTAAAGGTGCAATAGTCCCTCGGCTTCCGAGCGATTTATATTCATTCATATCTCCTCTCCTATAAAGACTGGCATTGACAAAGTATACTGACCGATCGCACGATCGAGCAGAAGACGCGATCGGTGAATCGATAGGAGTCCCTCGGTTGCATTTGCTCCTCAAGTCTCAGCGATCGACTGCCAACTATCAACTGTTTAAACAAACCATGAAAATTCAATATATCCCCATGTCAATTGAAGAATTTGAAACCATGGAACATCCCTTTGGTTGGAAAGCCGAGTATTGGGATGGGAAAGCGGTCTTTACGCCGAGAGAACTAGCCGTGCAAACCCAACTTGCTCTGACTCCCCGATCGCTCGAACCCACTTATCATTTAATCGCGATCGAGCCAACTTTTAAGTCTCAAATGATTGAAGCATTTTTTGACGCATTTCAAGATTCCGTTGAGTTTTGTAATTGGCTCGCCGACGACATTTGGGAAAATGCCGAAAAGAATATCAATAATTATTTTAATGGGGTCAGAGGCGAACCCTTGTCCGTTTCTGTCATGGCAGTAGAACCGAATACGAAGAATATACTGGGACTGGTTTTGTTTACCCAGAACGAGCAAGGTCGAATTAAGTTGGATTTATTATTGGTTAGACCGTCCTATCAAAGAAAGCAGATGGGAACAGAAATGGTTGCCTTTAGCGTCAATCAATTATATCATAATGGCATCAAAGAACTTTACAGTTCTTACCATGTTTGCAATGAAATAAGCCGAAACTGGCATCACAAATTTGGATTTAAAGATATATACTGTCAATTCTACATCAGACTCAAACATGCTTGGTTTAAACATGAAATCTGGCGACATCAAAAATTAGGATTAGAGCAGCTAATACCGGAGTTAATCCAAGGAAAAGAGTATTGGTATTCGCAGCTTCAGGATGAGTGGAAATATTAAGCGATCGCGATTTTGAGAGATGGCGGGATTCAACGGAAAAATCCCTCGATCTAGCAATATTGCTAAGATGAGAAAAAGTGAACGATCGCAAATGGGGGAAAGTTCGGAAAAACTTGGAGAAGCGAGCGCGACTGTCCAAGATTGGGTTACAATACAGGTAAAGGTTAGTAGAGATTGAGATGATTGACATCTATGGCGGCAAAGATCCACGAAATATCCCCAGTTACTCTGCCGGGGATGCAGCCCGCTACTTAAAAATCCCTGTTTCAACCATTTATGCTTGGACAGTTGGATATAAAT
>JBFRWJ010000373.1:0-3320 GCA_051439525.1 Spirulina sp.
GGCGAGCATTGGTAATGGGGGACGTTTCCGTCAAACCATACCCGACAATTAAAGGAATCTGGGTAATTTCGTAAAAGCTGTCCAGATGCCGCGCCAAAGAACCGCCACCACTGACGAAGGTTTTTACTTTTCCCCCCACCGCTTCTCGGACTTTTTTGTAAACGATTAAATCTCCCAAAGCGTGGAGAGGGTAGAGAAAGAACATTTGCAGTCGGGCGGCTAAGCGATTGCTGCTGGAAGGATTGGGGCGATCGAGGCTCAAATTTTTGGCAATGCGTTTGGCGAGAACATATCGTTCGGAAATCCCAAAAAAGAAATGAATTAATTTTTGTAAAACAGGACTTTTTTCTCGGAATTGCTTCTGCACTCCTTCATAAAGAGACTCCCACAACCGAGGAACTCCTACCATAAATTGCGGTTTAAAAGTTTTTAAATCCTGTTTGAAGGTGCGCAAACCGGTATAGATTTGCGTGCAGGCTTGGGAGAGGAGATAGTATTCAACACTGCGTTCGTAGGAATGCCAACTGGGGAGAATGGCGAGGACGCGATCGCCGACTTCCGGTTTAATGACGGCGGGGGCAGCGTTAATCTGGTGGAGTAAATTGCCGTGGGCGAGCATCACACCTTTGGGTTGTCCCGTGGTACCTGAAGTATAGATTAAAGTGGCTAAATCCTCCCGCGATCGCTGGACGGGAGTCAAGGGAGAATCTTGTCCCAGCACCATCAATTGGGAAAAATTCAAGATTTTTAAGGGTGTATCGTCAGGGGGAGTTTCGTCGGAAAGCAAAACAATAAATTCAACGGGAAGATCGTCCAGTTCGGGTTTGAGTTTTTTCAGGGTTTGTAAATCTTGAACCACCAACCCCGTACTATCGCTATCCCGAAAAATATAGAGGAGTTCGTTGCGTTCCGCTTTTGCCGACCGTACTGCATTGGCAGCCCCCGCCGCCATAATCCCTTGATCGGCCACGAACCAGCGCGGACTATTATCGGCAAAGAGGGCGATTTTACTATCCGGTTTCACCCCCAAGGCTTGCATTCCGGCAGCAAAATGGCAAATTTTCTCGTAAAGTTGCGCGTAGGTCAGGAGAACTTCCGGCTTGGCGTGAGGATCGTGCAGGGCGATCGTCGAGCCAAATTGCCGGGCGACGATCGGCCAAACTTCTGTTAGCGAGTCAAGGGAAGAATAATCGAGAGGCTGAAATGAAGAAACCGTTTTATTCATGGATTGCGGGTCTGCGATCGCAAGGGATGATGGTGCTGGTATCATTTTAACTGCAAATAAGACTTCTTTCCTTCAACTTAGTCTGCCAATCTGTCGGTCTATCGGGAAGGTGGACAAAAGATAAGTTGTCTTCTGGTCTCTGAAA
Source organism: Spirulina sp. (assembly GCA_051439525.1). Lineage (GTDB taxonomy): Bacteria > Cyanobacteriota > Cyanobacteriia > Cyanobacteriales > Spirulinaceae > CCY15215. Next base: position 1,371 of record JBFRWJ010000373.1, read on the forward strand.
TGGAGAGGACTCGAAAACAATATAAATGTATTGGTTTTTGCCCGTAAAAGAGATTGGGTTAGGTAGCGATACGGCTTTGCCCCGCTCGCGCGATCGCGCTTCCTCCCTAACCCAAAAACCAGAAAAGAGGAAATGCGATCGCTTTATTTCGTTAATCCTGACTCTCTTCTAGCGTTAGAAGTTGCGATCGCATCTCTACAGTCAACCGTCTATCGATTAACCACTGACGACCTAATAAAACTTCTGGAACACCCAAAGCAGCATGAATTAAAATTTCAAATTCCCGTTCATCCAAGTACAACTTACCAAAATAAAGACTAAATTCAACCTTTTCTCCTTTGGCTAACTGCATATCCTGCGTTCCGATATATTGGTAATCCAATCCCTCTAAATCTTGCAGATCGAGAGCTAGCCCTCCGGAAAATCCTGTATCCAACATCGCATCAACAGTTAATTTTAAACCCTCTTTTGTCATCAAATCAACTTCAAACAATAACTCATTATTATCTCCAAATCGACCTTGCATTATTTTGCTCCACAAATTCCTGTTTGATTAATTTGAAAAAGATGAAAGGGTGAATTGGGATACTTTTGACGAGATAGGGCAATCGCATCCAACAGATCCTCAGCCAAAAAATATTCTTGACTCTCTGGTTCAACAGCAATATACCAGTTAAAATGTGTTTCTATCAATTCAGCCTTAACGCTTTCAAAAACTGGCTTGCAGCACTGGTAAAAGGCTGTGCGTTTTTCTCTGCACTCTGCTTTTTGTTCTGCTGACCATTGAATTTCGGGAAATACTCTTCCTCCCTCGACTTTACGTGATGTTTTAGTTTCTACCATCCTTAAATCTCCTGTATCTCAAACTCAATCCTATAATTCACCATAGCATTTTTTCTGACTGAGCGATCGCATCTCTTCTTCTCTAACCCAAAAACAAGAAAAGAGGAGGTGCGATCGCTTTGAGATAAACGATTAACTCGAATCAATTTGCCTTGTAGTGTTTCTTCTCTTGCGATCGCCTCATCAATCCGACTAGCAACTCCTGCAAAATCTGAATCTTCCGTGCAGACAATAATCCCCTCATGATTAGACTCTGTTGAAAAATGAAAACGAATACAATGACGGCGATTTCGAGTTAAAACGGTGCGTTTTTCTGCGATCGCGAAGTCAATACTTCTTCATCTTTCTCATAAATTTATACATTTCTGGTAGGCGATTGTAAACCGCAGAAATCTTCAACCAAAGTTTATTAGGAATTGCCGGATAGCCGGACACAATTTGTTTGGGGTCTACATCCTTATGCAAACCCGATTTTGCCGTCGCGATCGCGCCATCGCCAATGTTAACTTGGTTGGCAACTCCCACCTGTCCCGCTAACAAAACCCCATTGCCCACGATAACCTGTCCGGAGAGTCCCACCTGTGAGGATAGGGCGCAATTTGAACCGATTTTGCAGCCGTGACCGATCTGCACTAAGTTATCGATCTTGGTGTTATAGCCGATGCGCGTCTCTCCCACGGGAGGGCGATCGATGGTGCTGTTTGCACCCACTTCCACGCAGTCTTCTAACACCACAATTCCCGATTGGTGCATCTTCACCCAACCGCGATCGCTCGGGACGAAGCCAAATCCTTCCGAACCAATTACTGCGCCGCTATGGATGACACAATCTGCCCCGATTTGACTCCGTTCCTCAATAATACAATTGGCATGGAGGATAGTGCGATCGCCGATTTCCACACCCGGATACACCGTCACATTGGGAAAAATACAAACGCCCTCGCCAATCTTGACATTTTCGCCAATCACCGCACGAGGACCGATCGCTACATTTTCCGCCAAACTCGCACTCGCATCGATAACTGCCGTGGGATGGATTTGGGGTGGGAGTTGATAGGGTTGATAAAACAGAGAAATCGCGATCGCGAATAACAAGCGAGGATGGGG